>NZ_JAPCIS010000036.1:0-41326 GCF_027707425.1 Aeromonas sp. QDB63 | reverse complement strand
AGTTCAGTCGGTTAGAATACCGGCCTGTCACGCCGGGGGTCGCGGGTTCGAGTCCCGTCCGCTCCGCCACTACTTAAAAAGCCCAGTCTAACGACTGGGCTTTTTTTCGTTCCCGAGACAGCACCCATTTCCCCTCACATCAACACCGCCATCATCCGATCATCGCCCCTGAGAGAGGTTGCCGCTATAATGGCCGCCCTCAAGCAAGGTGGTGGTATGAAAGCAGAGTATCTACAGCGATTCGGGGGCATAGCCCGTCTTTATGGCCAGCGTGCCCTTGGCTCCTTCAGCCAGGCGAAAGTCTGTGTGGTAGGGATTGGTGGCGTCGGCTCCTGGGCGGCCGAGGCGCTGGCTCGGGCCGGCATCAACCAGATCACTCTGATCGACATGGATGATATCTGCATCACCAACACCAATCGCCAGATCCATGCCATGCAGGGCACGGTCGGCCGTCTCAAGACGGAGGTGATGGCCGAGCGCATCCGTGCCATCAACCCGGATTGCGAGGTGATCGAGGTGGATGACTTCGTCACCGCCGACAACCTGGGCGAGCATATCAAGCGGGAGTTTGACTATGTGGTAGATGCCATCGACTCGGTCAAGGCCAAGGTGGCGCTGATTGCCTTCTGCAAGCGCAACAAGATCCCGGTGATAGTGGCGGGCGGTGCCGGCGGGCAGATGGACCCGACCCAGATCACCGTGGCCGACTTGGCCAAGACCATTCAGGATCCGCTGGCCGCCAAGGTGCGCTCCGACCTGCGCCGACTGCACAACTTCAGCAAGAATCCGGCGCGCAAATTCGGGGTGGAGTGTGTCTTCTCAACCGAGCAGCTGAGTTATCCGGATGGCAATGGCGGCACCTGCCAGGCCAAGGCGGCCAGCGACGGCAATATGAAGATGGATTGCGCCTCCGGCTTCGGTGCCGTGACGCCGGTGACGGCCACTTTTGGCTTGGTTGCCGCGTCCCGGGTATTGAAGAAGATCGCCGAGCGGGGAGCCCGCGCCGAGAAAGAGGCCGGAAATGAAGACACAGGGTCGATTGGCGAAGCCTGATCGACCACAGTACAAGGTGGGTTAGGCAGCCTGCTGCCGGATTGCCAACACGATTGCCCTGAGCCCGTTGCCTCGCGACGGGCTCAGATGTTTCTCGAGCCCCAATTCACTGAAATAGGCATCCATATCAAAAGCCTGGATAGCGTTGGCCGTCTGATGATTGAACGCCGCCAGCACGATGACGATAAGACCGCGCACGATGCGGGCATCGGAATCGCAAGCAAAGTGCCAGTTACCATCCTCACCTTTCTCCCCTTTCAACCAGGCCTGGCTTTCACACCCCTTGAGGCGAAATGCCTCCTGCTGCCATTCGCCGGGCAGTGCAGGCAGCTGTTTGCCGAGCTGGATGATGAGTCGGTACTGGTTCTCCCAGCCGTTTGCTGCCGCAAACTGCTGGCGGATGCTATTTGCGTCGGGCTCAACGCCTATCCGGGTGTAGGTTGCGAGGCTGTTCATCGGGTGTCTGCCTTAGAAGAAGTCACTGAGTTTGTGCAGGGCGGCCAGCAGGGCGTCGGCATCGTCCCGATTGTTATAGCAGGCCAGCGAGGCGCGCATCGTGCCGCCGACACCGAGCGATTCCATCAGCGGCATGGCGCAGTGATGGCCGACCCGCAGGGCTATGCCCTGCATGTCGAGCAGGGTGGCGGCGTCCTGCGGGTGGATATCCTCCAGCAGGAAGGAGACGGCGCCGGCGCGCTGGCCGGGTTCGCCGACCAGACGCAGCCCTGGCACCTGTTGCAGTCCGGCAACCAGATAGTCGGTCAGCGCTGCTTCATGGCTGGCCAGTGAGTCCCTGTCCTGCTTCATCACAAAGTCGATGGCTGCGGCCAGGCCGATGGCGCCGGCGATATGGGGGGTGCCTGCCTCGAATTTGAAGGGCAGGGTGTTGAAGGTGGTACCGGCAAAGCTGACCCTGTCGATCATCTCGCCTCCCGCTTGCCAGGGCGGCATCCGCTCCAGTAGTTCGGTGCGGCCCCACAACACACCGATGCCGGTCGGGCCATAGAGCTTGTGACCGGAGAAGGCGTAGAAGTCGCAACCGATGGCCTGCACATCCACCTCGAGATGAGCCACCGCCTGAGCGCCATCGAGCAGGGTCAGAGCGCCGACTGCCTTGGCCGCAGCCACCATCTCTTTGACTGGATTGACGGTGCCAAGGGCGTTGGAGACATGGGCCACGCTCACCAGCCGGGTACGTGGTCCCAGCAGGGCATGATAGGCGGCCAGATCGAGATCGCCCCGCTCATCGAGGGGGATGACCCGGATGACGGCGCCGGTGCGCTGGGCGACCAGCTGCCAGGGGACGATATTGGCGTGATGCTCCAGGGTGCTGAGCACGATTTCATCCCCCGCCTTCAGCTCGCTCATCCCCCAGCTCTGGGCCACCAGATTGATCGCCTCCGTGGTGCCACGGGTCCATATCACTTCGTGGCTGCGAGGGGCATTGATAAAGCGGGCAACCGTCTCGCGGGCATCTTCGAAGGCGCGTGTGGCCCGGCCGCTCAGGGCATGGGCGGCGCGGTGCACGTTGGCATTGTCGGCCCGATAGTAGTGATTGATCGCATCCAGCACGGCTTGCGGTTTCTGGGTGGTGGCGGCGTTGTCCAGATAGACCAGAGGGTGGCCGTTCACCTCCTGCGCCAAGGCTGGAAACTGGCCGCGCAGCCGGGCGTGCTGTTGCTGATTCATGCTCCCCTCATCTCGTCTGGAAAAGTCGGTCATGATCCGGAAAATGGCGGGCAAACACAAGATGAAGTGGCGGGATCCCGTGCCCGGTTTCGGCTGCCCGCGGGATCTCTGCTACAATGCCGCCCCTCATCATAAGCCAAGAGATCCGGCCCATGAAGCTCAACCCCAATCAGAACGAAGCGGTCAAGTATGTCTCCGGCCCTTGCCTGGTGCTGGCGGGTGCCGGATCGGGCAAGACCCGCGTCATCACCAACAAGATTGCCTATCTGGTACAGCAGTGCGGCTACAACGCACGCAACATAGCGGCGGTCACTTTTACCAACAAGGCGGCGCGGGAGATGAAGGAGCGGGTCGGCCAGACCCTGGGTCGCAAGGAGGCGCGGGGGCTGATGGTCTCCACTTTCCATACCCTGGGGCTCGAGATCATTCGCCGCGAGCACAAGAGCCTGAACCTCAAGGCGAACTTCTCCCTGTTCGACGACACCGATCAGCTGGCGCTGCTCAAAGAGCTGACCGAGGCAGAGCTCGACAACGACAAGGACAAGCTCTCGGCCCTCATCAGCCAGATCTCAAACTGGAAGAACGACCTCATCCTGCCGGCTCGGGCCATGCGCATCGCCCGCGGGCCTGAAGAGGTGCTGATGGCCCAGCTCTACGAGCGCTACCACCGCCAGATGGTGGCCTACAACGCGCTGGATTTCGACGACCTCATCGTAATGCCGACCCTGTTGCTCAAGAGCAATCAGGAGGTGCGCGAGCGCTGGCAGAACAAGATCCGCTACCTGCTGGTCGATGAATACCAGGACACCAACACCAGCCAGTACGAGCTGGTGAAGCAGATCGTCGGCGAGCGGGCCCGTTTTACCGTGGTGGGGGACGACGACCAGTCCATCTACTCCTGGCGTGGGGCCAAGCCGCAGAACCTGGTGCTGCTGAACGAAGATTTCCCCAATCTGCGGCTCATCAAGCTGGAGCAGAACTACCGCTCCAAGCGGCGCATCCTCAAGTGCGCCAACATCCTGATCGCCAACAACCCCCACGTCTACGACAAGGCGCTCTTCTCCGAGCTGGACGAGGGGGTGAAGCTCAAGGTGCTGTTTGCCAAGAATGAGGAGCACGAGGCGGAGCGTATCGCCGCCGAGCTGATGGGCCACAAGTTCATGAACCGCACCCGGTTCAAGGATTACGCCATCCTCTACCGGGGCAACCATCAGTCGCGCATCTTCGAGAAGGCGTTGATGACCAACCGCATCCCCTATCGTATCTCGGGAGGTACCTCGTTTTTCTCCCGCACCGAGATCAAGGACATCATGGCCTACCTCAAGTTGCTGGTGAACCCGGACGAGGACACTGCCTTCCTGCGGGTGGTGAATCTGCCGCGCCGGGAAATCGGCCCCACCACCCTCGAGAAACTGGGCCAGTACGCCAATCAGCGCGGCAAGAGCCTGTTTGCAGCCAGCTTCGAGCTGGGGCTGGAGCAACACCTCTCCGGTCGTGGCCTCACCGCGCTGCAGGCTTTCACCAACTGGCTGGTACGGCTCGGTGATCAGGCCCTGCGCGGCAACCCGGTGGAGGCGGTGCGGGACATGATCAAGGAGATCCACTACGAGGAGTGGCTCTACGAGACCTCCCCCAGCCCGAAGGCGGCCGAGATGCGGATGCAAAACGTCTCCACCCTTTATCGCTGGATCAGCGAGATGCTGGAGGGGGATGAGCTGGAGGAGTCGATGACACTTGCTCAGGTGGTGACTCGCCTCACCCTGCGGGACATGATGGAGCGCAACGAAGGGGAGGATGAGGCGGATCAGGTGCAGCTGATGACATTGCACGCCTCCAAGGGGCTGGAGTTTCCCTATGTCTACATGGTGGGCATGGAGGAGGGGCTGCTGCCCCACCAGACCAGCATCGATGAGGACAACGTGGAGGAGGAGCGGCGCCTCGCCTACGTGGGGATCACCCGGGCCCAGACCGAGCTGACCTTTACCCTCTGCAAGGAGCGTCGCCAGTTTGGCGAGTCGGTACGGCCGGAGCCGAGCCGCTTCCTGCTGGAGCTGCCCCAGGATGACCTGGAGTGGGAAAACCAGAAGAAGGTGACGGCAGAGGAGCGCCAGCAGAAGGGGCAGGTTGGTGTCGCCAACCTGCGGGCCCTGTTCAAGAAGGATTGAGGCCGGAAGGCTTGGCCTCTCGGGCGGCCTGACCCAGCAGGGGGGGAATATCGGCTCCCGGTAGCGGGGGGGAGATGTGGCGCCCCTGCCCGAGGGCGCAGCCAAGCTCGATGAGCTTTTGCAACTGTTGCTGATTTTCGATCCCCTCGACCACCAGGGTGAAGTCGAGGTCCTGACAGATGTCCCGCATGGCGCGGATCAGCGCCAGATCCTTGGGTGAGTTCAACATGCGATGGGTGAAGCTGTCGTCCACCTTGATGTAATCCACCGGGAAGTGAAACAGGGCGTTGAGAGAAGAGAAGCCGGTGCCGAAGTCATCCAGGCTGACCTGGATCCCTTTCGCCCTGAGTTCATGCAAGGCTGTGAGGGAGTCGGCACTCTGCCGGGAGAGCTCGCGTTCGTTGAACTCAAAGATGAAACATGCGGGGATGACACCCTCCTCCTCCATGATGGTGAGCAGTTGCATGATCTGCTCGTGGCTGGCCAGGTGCTTGCCGGAGAGGTTGATGGCTATCCTGAAACGACCGACCCCGGAGGCGGGTTGCCAAAGCTTCAGTTGCTGGCAGGTGCGCTTGAGGATCTGGCGGTCCAGATCCTGAATGAGGCCGCACTGTTCCGCCAGAGGAATGAAGTCGAATGCATCCTTGAGCTCCCCTTCCTCCGTTATCCAGCGCGCCATCACCTCCAGTCCGACCAAGCGGCTGTCACACAGCCTGATCACCGGCTGGAAGTAGGGCACAATCCGCCCTTCCCGCAAGGCTCTGAAGAGCCGCTCTTCCGGTGACCCCGCCTGTTCGGTACAGGCCTCCGAATACATGACGATGCGGCTGCGACCGTTGCGCTTGGCCTGGTACATGGCGAGGTCTGCCTGGTGCAGCAGTTCACTGACATCGGCCGTTTGCTCCGTCACGCTGGCGACCCCCAGACTGACGGTGATGGTCAGTTCGTTGCCCTGGAGCCGGAACGGATGGCCGATACGGCCAATCAGGCGATTGAGCACGGGGCTGATGTCCTCTTCCCGCTGGCTGTTGTCCAGATAGATGACGAATTCGTCCCCTCCGAGCCTCGCCACCATGTCATTTTGCCGGATACAGCCTTGCAGCCTGCTGCCCAGCTCTTGCAGCAACTGATCGCCAGCACTGTGGCCCAAGGCGTCATTGACCTGCTTGAAGTGATCCACATCGACGAAAATCAGGGTGAAGCCGGCTGTCTGGTAACGGCGGTAGCGGGTCATGGCATGATGCAGGTGATTCATCAGCAGCGCCCGGTTTGGCAACTGGGTCAGCGGGTCGTGCAGGGCATTGAACTGGAGCCGCCGCTCCAGCTCCTGATGATGCTTGAGCCGTTTCTGCAACCTCAGGTTGGTTTGGCGCAGCTGTTGGAGGCGCTGGTTGATGGACTCCTCCGAGTTGAGCTCATCGAGTTGCTGTCGCACCCTTTTGAGCTCCAGCAGCAGGGTCAACTGATGGCGCAGGAAATCGAGGAATAGCCTGTCATCGGTTTCCAGAGGCCGGGTCATGTTGAGGATGAGGTGGGCAAAATATTGCTGCTGCTGACGCAGGGGCAGGCTGTACCAGTAAAGTCCCTCTTCATGGCGCTCTACGCTGTTGGTGCTGTGGCACATGGCCCGAATGATGTCATCGTCGTATGTCAGGTGTGGTGGATAGAGTCGCTCCAGTCGCTGGTTTTCCAGCCGGATCAGCAACATGTCGCTGACCGAGAGCATCTGGCGCAACACAGCTTCCAACTGGGCAAATAGGGCATGCTGAGGCAGGTTGTGAGCCAGGCGCATGACTCGGCCGATCTTCTCGATTTTCTCCTGCCACTGGGGATCCCGCTGCATGAGAGGGGAAGCCTGCCCCGCCAGCTGGGTACCGGTCTGGGTTTCGTGCAGGCGTTTGGCCAGGCACTCCAACAGCAACCTCAGGGTGGGTGCCTGATCCGGGGTGCTGCGTGCCAGCAACCACTGCACGTCGATATGCTCCACAGGCTGCACGCACCAGCCCTGACCTTCATCGAGCCGGGTGAGCTGTTCGGTGAGGCGAGGTTCTTCCCGTCCCAATTGTTGCTTGAACACGTCGGGAAGCTGATAGGTGTAGCGCCAGTTCAGCCCCCCGTCGGCCAACCCCAGCATGGCGAAATGTTGCAGAGGGCAGAGTGTGTCCAGCAGACCGACCAGTCGGGCGTAATCCTCGGGGGAGGCAATGCCGGGGGCGGGAAAATCCATGATGGAGGAGACGACCGCCAGCAAGGAGTGCGAGTCTGGCGGTGTGGTGGGCTGAACTGACATGCAACACTCCCGAAAAAACTTACCTTCAAGCGTAGTCGGAAGTGATGGGATTGAAAGGGCTTCAAGAGGAGCCCTTTCAATTACTTAGAGCTTGTCGATCATGTAGTGAATGGCGTTCTCGATCTCTTCGTCACTGCAGGTGGCGCAGGTCCCCCGCGGTGGCATCATGCCAGCCTTGCCGGTGAAGCCTTCGATGGCGTGTTTGCGCAAGGTGTCGAATCCCTGGGCGATGCGTGGCTCCCAGGCGGCCTTGTCACCTCGCTTGGGGGCGCCGGCGGCACCGGTATCGTGGCAGGCGAAGCAGGCACCCTTGAACACGGTCTCGCCGTCACGTGGGCCGGAGGAGGCTGCTGCAGGCGCCGCCGCCGCGGTCGCAATGCCTTCCAGATCCTTGGCGGTATAAACCTGGCCAACCGGGGCAATACGCTCGGCGATGGCCTCTGTCGACATGTCATCGGCGGCAAGGACGGCGCCGGACAGAGTGGCAGCCGCCATCCCGGCAGCCAGCAAATAGCTCAGTTTTTTCAACACGCTCATGTACTCCCAGCAGGCTCTTATTATCCCCAGAAAACGACGGGATTATAACCGAATAGTTACAGCCATTTAAACGCTTGTGTGTGAAGTGTTAAGCAATCTGCAAACAAAGTGGTAGAGCGGGAAGGGGTGATCCCACATCAAAAAACCCGGCATGCGCCGGGTTTCGTGAGGCTGAACAAGAGAGGGCGCGCTGATTGCCCAGGCGCCCCTCGCGCGTCGTCAATCCCAGTTCAGGATCACCTTGCCGGACTTGCCCGAGCCCATGGCTTCGAAGCCCTGCTGGAAGTCGTCGATGTGGAAGTGATGGGTGATGATGGGGCTGAGATCCAGGCCAGACTGGATGAGGCTTGCCATCTTGTACCAGGTTTCGAACATTTCGCGGCCGTAGATCCCCTTGATGAAGAGTCCCTTGAAGATCACCTTGCCCCAGTCGATGGCCATGGTGGAGGGAGGAATGCCGAGCATGGCGATTTTGCCGCCGTGGTTCATCTTGTCGATCATGTCCTGGAAGGCGCTGGGCACCCCGGACATCTCCAGCCCCACATCGAACCCTTCGGTCATGCCGAGATCTTCCATGACATCGGAGAGCTTCTCCTTGGCCACGTTGACGGCACGGGTGGCGCCCATCTTGCGGGCCAGTTCCAGCCGGTATTCGTTGACGTCGGTGATCACCACGTGACGGGCGCCAACGTGACGGCAGACGGCAGCGGCCATGATGCCGATGGGGCCTGCGCCGGTGATGAGCACGTCTTCACCCACCAGGTCGAAGGAGAGGGCGGTGTGCACGGCATTGCCGAACGGATCGAAGATGGCGGCCAGCTCATCGGGGATGTTGTCCGGCAGCTTGAAGGCGTTGAAGGCCGGGATCACCAGGTATTCGGCGAAGGAACCCGGGCGGTTCACACCCACACCAATGGTGTTGCGGCACAGGTGGGTGCGACCGGCACGGCAGTTGCGGCAGTGGCCGCAGGTGATATGGCCTTCGCCGGAGACGCGATCGCCGATGGCGAAGCCGCGCACTTCCTGGCCGACGGCGACCACCTCTCCCACATACTCATGCCCCACCACCATGGGGACGGGAATGGTCTTCTGGGCCCACTCGTCCCAGTTGTAGATGTGCATGTCGGTGCCGCAGATGGCGGTCTTGCGGATCTTGATGAGCAGATCGTTGTGGCCGAGCTCGGGAGCCGGGACATCGGTCATCCAGATGCCGACTTCGGATTTGAGTTTGGAGAGTGCTTTCATGACAGATTCCTCACGGCGCCATGCCGGGTACAGAGGGTAATAAAATGGGGCCCAACCTTGGCCCCCGTTTTAATCAGCCAGCCATGTGATCAAATCACACCGAGCTCGCGACCGATGCGAATGAAGGCATCGATCGCCTTGTCCAGTTGCTCCCGGGTATGGGCGGCGGACATCTGGGTCCGGATGCGCGCCTGACCCTTGGGTACCACGGGGAAGGAGAAGCCCACCACGTAGATACCGGCGTCCAGCATGCGGCTCGCCATCTCGGCGGCCAGTTTGGCATCCCCCAGCATGACCGGAATGATGGCGTGATCGGCGCCGGCCAGGGTAAAGCCGGCGGCGCTCATGCGCTCGCGGAAGTAGGCACTGTTCTCCTTGAGGCGGGCACGCAGGTCGTGACCCTCGGCCAGCATGTCGATCACCTTGATGGTGGCCGAAACGATGGAGGGTGCCAGGGAGTTGGAGAAGAGGTAGGGACGGGAGCGCTGACGCAACCAGTCGATCACCTCTTTCTTACCGGATGTGTAGCCACCGGACGCGCCACCCAGCGCCTTGCCCAGGGTACCGGTGATGATGTCGACCCGTTCCATCACCTCGCAGTATTCGTGGGTGCCGCGGCCGTTCTCACCGATGAAGCCGACGGCGTGGGAGTCATCCACCATCACCAGCGCATCGTACTTGTCGGCCAGATCGCAGATGGATTTGAGGTCGGCGATGACGCCATCCATGGAGAAGACGCCGTCGGTGGCGATCAGCTTGAAGCGGGCGCCGTCGGCATCGGCCTGCTTGAGCTGGGCTTCCAGTTCGGCCATGTCGTTGTTGGCGTAGCGATAGCGCCTGGCCTTGCACAACCGCACCCCATCGATGATGGAGGCATGGTTGAGGGCGTCGGAGATGATGGCGTCTTCGGCACCGAACAGGGTCTCGAACAGACCGCCGTTGGCGTCGAAGCAGGAGGAGTAGAGGATGCTGTCTTCGGTGCCGAGGAAGGCGGACAGCTTCTGCTCCAGCTCCTTGTGCTGGTCCTGGGTACCGCAGATGAAGCGCACGGAGGCCATGCCGAAGCCGTGGCTCTCGAGCCCCTGATGGGCGGCGGCAATCAGGTCGGGATGGTTGGCCAACCCCAGGTAGTTGTTGGCACAGAAGTTCAGTACCTGCTCGCCACCCACCGCAATCTGGGCCTGCTGGGCCGAGGTGATGATGCGCTCCTGCTTGTATAGCCCTTCCGCCTTGACCTGTTCGAGCTGTTCGGTCAGGTGACGATAGAATCCGTTAGACATCCTCGGTCCTCATTGCTGTATCGACTGTGTTATCAGGATCCCGGGCCGTGCAACCCGCACGGTTCGGCGTCGTCACGGTCGCGACGAAACGCCGACAGACCCTAGAATGGGCGACATTTTACTGTAATCCCTGCGTATAAATTCAAATTTTTATGCTGATAATCAACAATTGTGAAACAGATCTCACCCGGCTGGTTGGGCCAGTTGGTGATAATGTTGCTCCAGTTGATGTATCTGGGGGGCCACCTGTGGCTGCACGTAGGGGCGCAGCAAAAACAGCACCCGCAAGACCCCCTGGTAGAGCAGGGGTTTGGTGATGCGGGTGGCCGGGGCCTGGGCGATCTGGAACGGGATCCAGCAGGTGACGACCATCTTGATGGTCTGGCCGAGATCCGGCAGGTCTTCATCGCTGACGGCGATGATACCGCCTTCGCGCAGGCTTCTGAGCAGCGTCTCCACGGTGGCACGGAGCTGCTCCTGTGCCTTGAGGTATTTCTGCTGCAGCAGCTCGTCGCGACTCAGGATGTCCGGCAGGTTCGCGTAGAAGAAGCGGAACTGCCACATCAAATAGAAGATGGCATCCAGGTAGCCCATCAGATCCTCCAGCCGGATCTCGCTGCTGCGGATCGGAGTGAAGCTGTCGCTCAGGTGGCGGGCGTACTGATCGAAGATGGAGTGGATGATGTCTTCTTTGTTTCTGAAGTGGTAGTAAAGGTTGCCCGGGCTGATGCCAAGGTGTGCGGCAATGTGGTTGGTGGTGATGTTGCGCTCGCCCTGATCGTTGAACAGCTCGGTGGCGCTGTGGATGATCCTGTCTCTGGTCTTCATCGCTGGTCCCTCTGCCGGGCCCGAAGGGGAAAAGTCATCGAGGTCGAATCCCCTTGCGGCCCGTGATAAACTTTTCGGCAATTTCAAATTGGCCCACTATACACAGCTTTAACAGGCAGTCACACGGGGCCACAACGTACGCGAGGCAAACTCCATGATCGTAGTAACTGGCGGTGCTGGCTTTATCGGCAGCAATCTGGTCAAGCAGCTGAACGCTCAAGGACGGACCGATATCGTGGTCATTGATGACCTGACCGACGGCACCAAGTTCGTCAACCTGGTCGACCTCACCATCGCCGACTACATGGACAAGGACGAGTTCCAGGCGCGGATCGTCTCCGGTGACGAATTCGAGGAGTGGGATGACGGCATCGAGGTGATCTTCCACGAAGGCGCCTGCTCCGCGACCACCGAGTGGAACGGCAAGTTCATCATGGAGGTCAACTACGAGTACTCCAAGGATCTGTTCCACTACTGCATCGAGCGGGAAATCCCCTTCATCTATGCCTCTTCCGCCGCGACCTATGGTGGGCGCAACGACAACTTCATCGAAGACCCGAGGTTCGAGCAGCCCCTCAACGTCTACGGCTACTCCAAGCAGCTGTTCGATCAGTACGTGCGTCGCTGGATGCCGGAGATCAACTCCCAGGTGGTGGGTCTCAAGTACTTCAACGTCTATGGTCCCCGCGAGCAGCACAAGGGATCCATGGCGTCCGTGGCCTTCCACCTCAATACCCAGGTGAAGCAGGGTGACAATCCCAAGCTGTTCGAGGGCTGTGACGGCTTTCCGGATGGCGGCCAGATGCGCGACTTCATCTACGTGGACGACGTCTGCAAGGTGAACCTCTGGTTCTGGCAGAATCCGCAGCACTCCGGCATCTTCAACTGCGGCACCGGCCGGGCTGAGCCGTTCCAGAACGTGGCGGAAGCCGTGATCAGGCATCACCAGAAAGGCGCCATCGAATACATTCCCTTCCCGGATCACCTCAAGGGTCGCTACCAGAGCTTCACCCAGGCGGATCTCACCAAGTTGCGCGGCGTCGGCTATGACGGCGAGTTCAAGACTGTGGCCGAAGGCGTGGCCGATTACATGGCCTGGTTGAACCGGGCTTGATCCCCCTCTGGCGGGTGGCTCTGGCCACCCGTCGATCGGATGCGCTTGCATGAACATATTGATGGCTCTCTCCCAGCTCGAAGTGACGGGCGCGGAGGTCTATGCCACCACGGTCGGCAACGAGCTGACCCGCCGTGGTCACCAGGTTTTCTACGTCTCTGACACCCTGACCAAACCGACTCTGGGACCGGTCTTTCGGTTGCGCTTCAACAAGCGCAGCATCCTGCGCCGCTTCTGGCACGTCTTCTATCTCATCTATCTGATCCGCAAGCACAGGATCCAGCTTGTGCACGCCCATTCGCGCGCCTCGGGCTGGAGCAGCTACGTCGCCTGCAAGCTGACCGGCACCCCCATGATCACCACGGTGCACGGGCGCCAGCCGGTACACGCCTCCCGCAAGGCATTCCATGCGCTGGGCTACCGGGCGGTGGCGGTGTGCGAGGATATCGCCAGCCAGATCATCGACAACCTGGGGGTGGACCCGGCCATGGTGCAGGTGCTGCGCAACGGCATCGAGACCGACAAGTTCCAGCCCGTGCCGATACCGGACAACGACAAACCGGTGATCGCCATCATTGGTCGGCTGAGCGGTCCCAAGGGGGAGCTCTGCTACCGGTTGCTGGACGAGGTGCTGGATCTGGAAGCCTGCCGGGTGCGCGTCGTCAGCGGCACCCAGGTGCCGGCGCGTTTTGCCCGTTTTCAGGACAAGGTCGACTTCGTCGGCTATGTGGACGATGTGCCCGCCCTGATGGCGGGCTGCGATCTGGTGATCGGTGCCGGTCGGGTGGCGATGGAGGCGCTGCTGTGCGGTCGTCCGGCGTTTGCCATCGGCGAAGCCAGGGCCATCGGTCTGGTGACGGAGCAGAATCTGGACGAGGCCCTCGCCAGCAACTTCGGCGACATCGGCCCCAGGGATCTGGCCATCGACTTTGCCGGGCTGAAGGCGCAGATCCCTTCGGCGCTGGCCTCCAAGGTGGTGCCAGACCCAGTGCGCCAACGGATCCTGCAAGAGTATGATTTGCAAGGCGTCGTGACCGGGCTGGAATCCGTCTATCAGGACGCCGTGGTCGAGACCCTGCGCCGGGAGATGCCGGTCATCATGTATCACCGCTTCATCGAGCACGAGAGCGAAAAGGGAGTGCATGGCACCTGGCTCCCGGTCGCCATGTTCGAGAAGCACCTCAAGCTGATGAAGTGGCTGGGCTACGAGACGCTGACATTTGCCGACCTGGCGGAGAACGGGTTCATCCACCGGCTGCAATACGGCAAGAAGTACCTGATGATCACCGTGGACGACGGCTATCGGGACAACCTCACCCGCATGCTGCCGCTACTGGAAAAGTATGGCTACAAGGCGGTGGTCTATGTGGTGACCGGTGAGGATCACAATCGTTGGGATGTGGAGCACCCGACTCACCCCGATACCCCGGTGACCCTGATGACCCCGGACGAAATCAAGGCGCTGGTGGCCTCCGGTCATGTGGAGATCGGGGGCCATACCCTGACTCACCCCCGCCTGAGCACGCTCCCCCCAGAGGAGCAGGCCCACCAGATCCAGGCCAACAAGGCCTGGCTGGAGCAGTTGCTCGGCCATCCCCTGATCTCGTTTGCCTATCCTTACGGGGATCTGAACGACAGTGCAAAAGCCCAGGCCGTTGCCGCCGGTTATCGCTATGCTGTGGCCACCAACAGCGGCCCCAGAGCCATGCACCGGGATCCGTTCCAGATCCGCCGGATCGCCATCTTCCCCCGCACCGACATGTTCGGTCTGTGGCGCAAGATCAGGGGGAATTATGTCTTCAGAAAATAAGGTTGTTGTAGAGGAACGTATGCCGATGCAAACAGAATCGCCGCCCAATCAGGGCGCATTTGGGCTGGTCCATGACCAAGCGTTGCCGCTACTAGTTCAACTCTCAGCTTTTTTATTTGGAGCTCTGGCACTATCCGTGCCCAGTGGTTACTCCTATGGCCCAGCTTTGTTGTTGCTGGCAAGCCTGTGTTTCTTCGCTGTGAGGCGCTTGAATTGGGTATTACCCCGTGAACTCAAGTTTATCGGGCTTGGCTTGTCGCTCTATTTTCTGGTGATGGTTATTTCCGTTTGGTTTGATGGTGGCAAGATCAGCCAAATCGACAGGGCAAGTAGAGCGCTGATGGCTGTTGTCATATTGCCCTTACTAGCTTGCGTGCCTGTGCGCCTTCCTATACTGCTTTCCGGTTGTGGTGTCGGTGCTCTCCTCGCATGTGGCATAGCCATTCATGATAAATTTATTTTGGGCTATGAGCGGGCATTTAACGATATGATGCCACTACAGAGTGGTAATATTGCCATGTCGTTAGGATTATTTTGCCTGTGTGGACTTCTTTGGGCACAAAAAAAGGGAAAATTGGCCTTCTCTTTTTTCATGCTGCTGGGAGGTTGTGCTGGGATGGGGGCCAGTTTCCTCTCGGGAACGCGTGGGGGGTGGGTATTATTACCTGTTATTTTATTTACTATTGCGGTGCTGTTTAAAGAGTGCCTGTATCGCAAGACAACCCTCGTTATGCTTGTAGGTGGACTGTTATGCGGTGGTTTTTTGATTGTCCAACCGCAGAGTGGTGTGGAAGCACGGATAGAGCTGGCTCAGAATGATATCAGCCAATATCTCGACAAAACCAACCTCAACACCTCGCTTGGGATCAGACTTCAGCTTTGGCAGAGTGCTTGGCAGAGCTTTACCGAAAAGCCACTATTTGGCTGGGGAAATCATGGGATTCGGCAGTCACAAAAAGCGCAGCTGGCACGAGGAGAAATTAGCCAGTTTATCTATGATTTCAATTCTCATGCCCATAACCAGTTTCTCGATGAAATGGCCAAACGAGGCATTGTTGGCCTTGGTGCGTTGCTATTGATGATGTTGATCCCCCTATTCTTGGTAAAAAGTCGTTTGCACCGACCCCATAATGATGATGTGCATTGTGGTTCCGCGTTGGTTATTGTGGCTGTTTTTTCATCGATTGATTACTGCCTCAGTCAGGCATTTTTTGGTCACAATTCTGGTATTACTTTCTTTGTCTCATCGCTGGTTATAGCTGCATCTATAGTTTTTAAGGAGAGTGATACAGAATGAATTGATAGCGATAAACAGGGGGTATTGTTTTTTTGTGTGATTAGTTATTATAAATAATGTCATCTTTAACAGTGAGGGTATAGAATGGGGGTTTCTGTTTCTATTGTAATTTTAAATTACAATTCGTCTAAATACACAATGGATTGCATTGATAGTATATTGCGTGGTTCATTTCAAGATTATGAAATAATAGTGGTTGATAATAACTCGAGCGAGGATGAACGTGGCATATTTATTGATTACTTGAAAATTAAAAATAATGATAAAATACATTTTATAGATAATGATATTAATTTCGGATTTGCTCTTGGAAACATACTTGGAATATCAGAATCTAAAGGAGAGTACATATTTGTTCTTAACAATGATACGCTAGTGGATGAGGGCGCGCTTGATATACTTCATTCCTTCATGGAGGATAATCCAGATGTATCGCTGTGTATACCATCTCAGTATAATAAAGATGGTACATATCATCCATCCTTTGCCTATTTACCATCAGTAGGTAATCAATGGTTTGGCAACGGATTATGTCGAATGTTAAAATCATCAGAGTATATGGATAGGAAGAAGGAATATAAAAAACCATTCAGGGTCCAAATGGGTAGTGGAGCATCAATGTTTTTTCGCGCATCCGACTATTTTAAAGTTGGAGGTTTAGATCCTAATTTTTTCCTTTACTGTGAGGAAGAAGATATCTGTATTAGAATGAAGAAAGAAAAAATGAATATATTCTTTGTTCCTGATGCAAAGATAGTTCATTATGGTGGTGGGAGTACGAATAGAAATCTAGACATAGAAATAGAGTTTTACAGATCTTTATTTTATTTTTTTGATAAAAATTATAATTTTTTATCTGCAAAATCTCTTAAGTTTAGATTTATTATCAAGGAACTCATCAAATCATGTAAAAAGCCGACTAGATTTAAGTTATTCTTTGCTATTATCATAAGACCATCACTGTCTTATTCCTTAAGGCATAAGCAGCGAGGATTAAAAATTAATATCATTTAACAATGGATGAGTTTAGATAGACTTTTTTCTTAAAGCATAGCTTTTTTAAAAAAATTATAGAAAGTGGCATTAAAATCAGCTGAGATATAATTTAATTATTTTAACAGACTGCGAAATAATAATCACATATAGTCTACTATCTTTAATGCAGTTTCTAGCGTCAATCTATAGTTCCGAATACGAGAGTCATTCGATCATATCGGTGGTGGTGAAGCCCGTTTTCGGGTGGAATGACCATAACCAGTAACGAATTAAAGGTCAGACCATAAATTGCGTTACTGGCGGGGCATACCTCTGTAGCCGATTATTTATTCATTATTCCTAGCTCAGCACAGAATGTGGCCAGTATCTCCTGCACATTCAAAATTTCCTGCTGCGGATCCTGACGACCCGTGTCGACGAAGCGATAACGGGGATGAGAGACGGGATTGGCAATGGCGGAGTGTCCGAGGGGAGAGACGATGGTGAGCAGGGGGATATCCAGCGCCTGCGCCATATGCCGTGGGCCTGTGTCGTTGCCAACGAAGAGCTGGCAATGGGCGAAGAGCCCCACCAGTTCCCGTACCGAGCGGGTCTGAACATGGTCAAACACGCTGGCCTGCAGCGCTGCTGGCAGTAACGGCTTCAGCCCCCGGTTGTACTCCTCTTCCCCCGGTCCGCAATAGACCAGGATCTGGGCATTGTGCTCCTCGATGAGCCACTGGGCGACCTTGGCGAAGCAGTCGATGGGCCAGCGCTTGTAATGCCCGAGTGAGTTGACTCCCATGGCGATGAGTGGCCGGGTCGGGTCGACGCCAGCGGCCAGCAGGGTCTCGCGCCCCCGTTGTCTCTCCCCGTCGCTGAGCCAGAGATAGTAGTTGCGATCCTCCCTGGCGAGGCCGAGGGGCTTGAGCAGTGAAAATCGGTCGTCCACCAGGGTGCTGTTACCCTGATGCTCGGTGTCATGGCGAAAGCGCACGATGCGGTTGTGGCCCAGGCGCCATGGGAAGGAGTCGAAGCCGATCCGCAGGCGGGCGCCGGAGAAGAGGCAGGTGAGCAGGCCTATCATCTGGCCCTGGCTGTTGATCACCACATCGTAGCGTTCGCGGCGAATGCCCAGCAGCAAATCCTTCATGTAGCGCCACTCGTTGCGGCGCGCCTTCTCGATGATGATCAACCGATCGATGTTGGGGTTTCCCTCTGCCATGCCCGCGCAGTAATCCATGACCAGATAGTGAACTTCCCCGGCAGGGTCGTGCTGCTTGAGGTTGTTGCACAGTGCGGTGGAGATCAGCACATCTCCTATCTGTTTGGTTTGTACTACCAAGTATTTCATGGAAAGGGCCTCGAGCGAGGTCGGGTGGAACGTCAGCGCATCAGCATATCGCACTCCCCTGTCAGATGCTGCCGCTATGGGGTGAAAATCCGATCCAACGCACTGTGTTTGCACATATTTTCGACGTTGTTCGGGCTGGTGGGGCCCGGCTGGCAGTGCGGGAAGATGAGTGGGGGCATGGCACCGCTGGCCATGCCCCCGATGAGCAAGAGTGATCAGCGTACGATGAGGCCGAGCAGGATCCCCACCACACCGAAGTCGGCATCGCTGAAGGTGGTGTTGGCAAAGCCCAGATCTCCCAGTACCGGCAGCAGGAACACCGGCAGGAAGGTGATCAGCAGGCCGTTGGCGAAGGCACCTAGTAGAGCGCCGCGACGGCCGCCGGTGGCATTGCCGAACACCCCGGCTGCCGCGCCGACGAAGAAGTGCGGCACCACGCCCGGAATGATGACGGTGAGCCCCAGCAGGTAGAGCAGCACCATGCCCACCAGACCGGCGGCGAAGCTCGACAGGAAGCCGATCAGCACCGCATTGGGGGCGTAGGGGAAGACGATGGGGCAGTCCAGCGCCGGCTTGGCGTTGGGCACCAGCTTGTCGGAGATCCCCTTGAAGGCCGGCACGATTTCGGCGATGACCATCCGTACCCCCTGCAGGATCACGTAGACCCCGGCGGCGAAGGTGATGGACTGCATCAGGGAGAACATGAACCAGTGCTTGCCCTTGGCGACGCTGGCGACGAACTCGGGCCCGGCGAAGGCGGAGGTGATGAGGAAGATGATGCCCATGGTGAAGGAGATGGCCACCGGGGTATCGCGCAGGAACAGCAGGCTCTTGGGCACCTGCACCTCTTCGCTGCTGTGGGCCTTGTTGCCGAACTTGGCGCCGATCCAGCCGGCCAGCACGTAGGAGCAGGTGGAGAAGTGGCCGAGTGCCACATCGTCGGAGCCGGTGATCTGCTTCATGTAAGGGTGGGCGAGGGCCGGGAACAGCACCATGGTCACGCCGACCACCAGGCTGCCCACCGCGATGAGCGGAATGCCGCTCATGCCGCCGGCGGAGAGGATGGCCGCCACCATCATCGACATGAACAGGGTGTGGTGACCGGTCAGGAAGATGAACTTCCACGGGGTGAGCCGGGCGATCAGGATGTTCACCAGCATGGCGAAGAACATGATCATCGCCATCTCTTTGCCGAACGACTGCTGGGCGATGGAGACGATGGCCTCGTTGTTGGGGACCACCCCCTTGATGCCGAAGGCGTGCTGGAAGATGGTGGCGAAGTCGCCCAGCGAGTTCACCACCAGGGTGGCGCCGGCCCCCAGGATGACGAAGCCCATGATGGTCTTGACCGTGCCCTTGATGCACTCGGTCACCGGTTTCTTCTGGGCGATCAGGCCGATGAGGGCGATGAGGCCAACCAGCACGGCCGGCTCCGACAGCACGTCAAACATCAGAAAATTGAAAAATTCCATGGTCAGCTCCAAGCAGATGGAAGCGGCGGCTCACCGGCCGCCCAGACAGTCGCAAAGGGGTTAGAGTGCGCCCAGCTCGCGCAGGGCGATGGCGAGTTTTTCTTTCATGGCGGCCTTGTCGACCATGTTGTCCAGGGATACCAGCCGGCCGTCGACCCCCATGCTGACTAGCTGTTCGGCGATGTCGCGGGTGGCGACAAAGATCTCGGCGCGCTCGCTGCCGGCGGAGGCGAGATCCCGGTGATCCACCTCGGCCGTCACGGCCAGCTCCTTGAGAATGCTCTTGATGCTCATCTCCATCATCAGGCTGGTGCCCAGGCCGTGTCCGCATACAACCAGAATTTTCATGCTCTCTTCCTCTGTCGGGCGCAGGGCGCCACTCAATAACGCGCCAGGATGCGCAAGATGTCGTCTTTGCTGGTGGCCGCCATGATGGCCGCCACGTCTTCTTCATTCATGAACAGCTCGGCCAGCTGGGCGATGGTCTCCACGTGGGAGTTGCTGTCGCTGGCAGCCAGGGTGACCAGCAGCCGCACCGGGTCGTTGCCCTCGGAGCCGAAGTTGACCCCCTCCTTCAGCACGGTCAGCGCCAGTCCCAACCGGTTGACGCCGTCTTCCGGGCGGGCGTGGGGCATGGCCAGGCCCGGTCCCAGCACGTAGTAGGGGCCGAGCTCCTCGTGGGAGCGATAGAGCGCCGCCACATAGGAGGGCTCTATGGTGCCGTTGGCCAGCAGGGGGGCGGTGGCCAGCTCGATGGCGTGGCGCCAGTCGCGGGCGCCCGCTTCGATGGAAATGACCTCCTCGGTCAGCAATTGGGTCAGCATGGCAGTGTCCGGGCTGGATAGGATGGCGCCAATCTAGCGATCTTGCCCTTTGATAACTGTGAGCTTGATCCCGAAAGTTAGCGCTACCAGATAGCGCTAACATTGATCTGTGATAGCGCTATCATTTCTCTCACAGAAGGGATTCATCCTGCCCCTTATCGGCCTCAAAGAAGGTAAAATCCGGTTTGAGCAAATAGTCAGTGCCCCGCTTTTGCCTTAAAGTGAATGCCCGTATGCCGAGGAAGGGAAAGGATGTCAGAAGCGAAAAAACGCCGCAGCACGGGTCGGGTGACCCTCAACGACGTGGCTCAGTTGGCTGGCGTGGGAGCCATGACGGTGTCGCGCGCCCTGCGCACCCCCGAGCTGGTGTCAGACAAGATGCGAGAGCGCATCGAGGCGGCGGTGGATGAACTCGGCTATATCCCCAATCGGGCGGCGGGGGCGCTGGCTTCCGCCACTTCCCAGACCATAGTGGTCATCGTCCCCAGCCTGGCGGAGCGCGCCTGCGGTGACATGATTGCCGGGCTGCAGCAGACCCTGCTCGCCGAGGGCTACCAGATCATGCTGGGGGATGCCCAGCACCTGAAGCAGCAGGAGGCCAGCCTGCTCAGCAATTTCCTGCAGCACAATCCGGCCGCCGTGGTGTTGTTTGGGGGGGATCCCGGGGAGGTCATCCGGCAGCGCCTGCAGGCGGCCCGCTTGCCGGTGGTGGAGGTGGGAGCCATGGCGCGCCATCCCATCGACATGAACGTCGGGGTCTCCAACTTCGATGCCGGTTATCAGCTGACCCGCCACCTCATCGAGCGCGGTCATCGCAACATCGGCTTTCTCTGTGCCCGCCAGGAGCAGTGGATGCTGCAGCAGCGCATGCAGGGCTGGCAGAAGGCGCTGCTGGACAACTACCTCTCCCCGGACGCCATCATCAATACCTCTGAGCTGCCGAGTTTTAGCACGGGGGCGGCCATGCTGGGGGAGTTTCTGCTGCGCTGGCCCGAACTGGATGCGCTGATCTGCGTCAACGACGAGCTGGCGGCCGGGGTGCTGTTCGAATGCCAGCGCCGCCATCTGAGCGTGCCGGGCAAGCTCGCCATCGCCGGTTTCGACGATCTGGATGTGGCGCGCGCCTGTCATCCTGCGCTGACTTCGGTCAGGATCCCCTATCACCAGATGGGCAGGGAGGCGGCGGAGCTGATCCTGCGCCAGCTGGCGGGCGAGGAGGTGGCCGGCATGAGCCTCGCCCTGGATTTTCAATTGCAAAAGCGCCAGAGCACCTGACGAGCGATGCCACGACAGGTCGAGGCAAGCATGTTCAAGGCGTTGTGACCGAAGACCAAGTCGGTGCCCCGTCGCCCTGCGCGGGAACTGCCAGCCGACGTGTTCGCCCGGTCTGTCACCAGGTTGACACAGAGCGTGGATGCCACCGGAGCCATGACTCCAGGTGGCTGCACCCAGGTAAAGCTCTGATCGGAACCACTGGCGAGCCCCATTATTCTGGATAGACTTTGTAGGCCGGTGCACTATCCAAGGAGAATGAGCATGGGTACGCAGACGCCTGATTTCGATCTCGATGATGACTGGGAGCCGGAATCCTGGGAAGACGAGCTGGAGGAGCTGGATGACGAGAGCTGGCAGGACTATGACCCTCTCGACGATCAGTGACTCCCTGTAACGCCTGAGGGCGGGCCTGGTGCCCGCCCGATTTTTTGTGTGGCGAGGGGGGCAGCCCTTGGTGAGAACGGGGCGGGCTGGTTAGAATGAACTGCTCAAATGACGCTGTACGAGGCAGGCAGCGGCTCAACAACGATTCCAACGACGCCAAGGATGAATATGCGCTCACTCGTCATCATGTTTTGTGCCGCCCTGCTCGGGGGCTGTGTTTCCAACTCCGACGACCCTTGCGAGAAGGTGTGGAGCGACGTGGGAGAGGCGGACGGCAAGCTCGGTTTTGCTGGCGATCGGGTGGCTTTTCACCAGACCCAGTGCGGGGAAAAAGTGGACCTTGCCCTTTGGGAGCTGGGTCGCCAGAAGGGGCTGGCCTGGTATTGCCGACCCGAGCATCTCTATCTGGCAGGACGGTCGGGAGAGGAGTATCGCGGCGTCTGTCCCAACGACGTGCAGGCCCGTCGCCTGTTTGAACAGGGTCGCCATGGCTGGACTGATCAATAAATCAGCCTTCCTCTCTCTTCTGAAATATTGCGTGAACCTCTTCGTGAGAAGAGGTACCTACCCTTCTTTATGCTTCAGCCGCAGCGGCTGGCACAGGTAATCCTTGTCATTGGCGCTGCGGGCACACTTGCCACACACGAATTTGGGTTTGCGCACAATCTTGCGCAGCGTCTTGAGATCGGCGGGGATCTCGTGACGGCGCCACTCACACAGCGTCTTGTGACCCATGACGTCCTCGACAGTGAATGCAACGGGTGAGAGGGGCAGGACCCCTCCCGGTGTGGTTACTGGTACAGGTATTTGGTGAAGATGAGCTCGCGGACCGCCTTCTTGCCCGTCTCCTTGACCAGCAGTTCGTTGACCTTGGCCTCACACTCCTTGCGCAGCTCTTCCCGGTTCACCAGGGACTTGATCTGTGCGCCCGTCTTGCTGCCAATCAGCCGGATGATGGCGTCGCGGATCAGGGGGTCGTGCTGCTCCAGCAACTTGAGGTCGGCAGCGTCCGTGGCCATCAGCTCTACCGTCACCCGTACATAGCCGAGGGTTTTGCCGTCGCCAAGGTAGTTGGTGATGATGTCCGGATCCAGAGCGTGATAGGCGAATCCCGGCTGGACGGCGGAGGAGGCGGGATCGGTGGCCTCTTCCTCATTGGCGAAGGCCTGTGTATTCAAGAGGGTACACCCCAGGGACAGCAGCAGAATTCTGAAGATCTTCATCTGGATGGCTCGGCAGCGACGGATGCCCCATTTTTGATGCTGCCATCGGGGCCGTCAAGCACGGATGTTCTTACAATTCGCCATTGATTTACGGATAATAAACCGGTTTTTAACCTGACAACGGAAATCTCCGGATGGTGAAGCTGTGAAGTCCGAGTTGACTGTTCCCCTCGTCCAGCTCGTCCCGTGGCGGGCGCCTGCAGAGTGCGAACCACCCGAGGCGCTGCGTCCCTGGTTGCTGGAGGCCGATTCCATGACCCGGCGCCTGCGTCGTTACAATCATCACCTCTCGGTGCAACTGCTCGGCAATCGCGCCGTGTCGCTGACGGTGGACGAGCAGGCGCTGGTGGCGGTGTCGGCCCCCGTGGGCATGTGCCGCGAGGTGATCCTGCACGGTGATGGCGGGCCTGCCATCCTGGGTTGGACCCTGTTTGCCGAAGCGGCCTTGCAGGGGGGCGGTTTGCAGGATCTGGGAGAGCAGCCGCTGGGAGAGCGTATTTTCGGTGAGGCACCGGCGCGGCGGGATCACCTGCAACTGGCCTGTTTCGAGATAGCGAGCAATCCCTGGTGTCCGGCCGCCACCGTCTGGGGGCGTCGTTCCCGCCTGTTTCTGAGGCAATGGCCACTGCTGGTCCATGAACTTTTCCTGCCCTCGCTATCGTCTCATTCGTTGCCATCGGATAAGGAGCTGGAGTGAAGCTGTTAACCAAGGAGCGGGGACTGGCCTATGCGCAGTTGGCCCGCATCGACAAGCCCATCGGTACCCTGCTGCTGCTGTGGCCGACCCTGTGGGCGCTCTGTCTGGCGGCTGGTGGCCTGCCTGACCCCTGGATCCTGACCGTGTTCGTGGTGGGCGTTTTTCTGATGCGCTCCGCCGGCTGTGTCATCAATGACTATGCGGATCGCAACTTCGACGGTCATGTGAAACGCACCGCCGGGCGACCGCTGCCCATGGGGCGGGTCGCCGAGCGGGAAGTGCTGGTGCTGTTCGCCGTGCTGGCGCTTCTCTCGTTCGCCCTGGTGCTGACGTTGAACCCGCTCACCATCAGCCTGTCCTTTGCCGGTCTGCTGCTGGCGGTCTGTTACCCCTTCATGAAGCGCTTCATCCCCATCCCCCAGCTGGTGCTCGGCATGGCCTTCTCCTGGTCCATTCCCATGGCCTATGCGGCCCAAGCCAATGCCCTGCCGCCGGAAGCCTGGCTGTTGTTTCTTGCGAACCTGCTGTGGACCATCGCCTATGACACCGAGTACGCCATGGTGGACAGGGATGACGACCTCAAGCTCGGCCTCAAGTCGAGCGCCATCCTGTTTGGCCGCCACGACAAGCGGATCATCGGCGCGCTGCAACTGGCGACCCTGCTGATCCTGCTGGGGGTCGGGCAGCTGATGGGGTTGGGGTCAGGTTATTACTGGGGGCTGCTGGGGGCGGCGGCGCTGTTCGTCTACCAGCAGCGACTGATCCGGGAGCGGCAGCGGGAAGCCTGCTTCCAGGCGTTTCTCAACAACAACTATGTGGGGGCGCTGGTGCTGCTCGGGGTGATGGTTCACTACCTCTAACCCGCCGCCTTCCTTGATGAAAAAAGGCCGCATGATGCGGCCTTTTTGTTGGGTGTCGACGCCTCAGAGCCGGTTGCCCGCCTGGATGGTGCGGCGGATCTTGTTGCTGAGCAGCGGCACTATGTTGTCGGCCAATGCCTGGAAGCGGCCGAGATCCGGTTTGCAGCCCGGATCCAGATAACCTTCGCTGCGCAGGGTGTGGATCAGGGTGCTGAACAGCTTCTGGTCGAAGAACTCGGGGGCGTTGATGCCGTGCAGGGTGCCGAGGCGTTCCGCCATCATCAGGCCGTCCGCTTCCAGCTGCTCCGCCTCGATGTGGGGCTGGGCCAGCATGCGGGTCAGCACGATGGCGTAGCGCTGCAGGGTCTCCTGGATGCTTTCGGCCAAGAGCAGCAGGCGCATCTGGTTGCCGGGGTTGACCCAGTAGCCGCCGTCGCGGGCCTCGACCAGTTGCTGGCGCAACAGCTCGGCCAGCAGGGCATCGATCAGTTCAGGCAGCTCGTCCTCTTCATAGCGCAGGAAGAGTTCGGTCTTGAGCAGGGGGTAGATATCGACACAGCGGGCGACGATCTCGCTGCGAGAGATCCCCTCGCACCGCTCGATCAGGGCCGCCACCAGGGAGGGCATGGCGAACAGGTGCAGTATGTTGTTGCGGTAGTAGGTGAGCAGGATCGCCTGATAGCGGTCCAGGCTGATGATCTGGCCCAGCTTGTCCTCGCTCACCTCGAACTTGTTGAGCTCCATCGCCTGCTCCAGCAGGGTCCTGGCGTCCTCGTCCGGCATGGTGCTGTGCGGGCTGTAGGGCACCTGCTTGAGCAGGTCCAGATAGGTGTTGAGCTGGGCCTGGAGTTCGTCCCGGGTCAGGGCGTGGCGCTCGGCGGCCAGCAGGGCCAGGGCACTCAGGGTCAGGCCGTTGACGGCGGCGGCATCGTTGATACGGGTCATCAGCAGCTCGGCCAGCTGATTGACGGTGGAGGCCATCCACTCGGGACGCTCCTCCCGGCCGATGCTCTCCTTCCAGGTGGGCACATGTTCGCCGAGGTAGCTGTTGAGGGTCAGCGGCTCTCCGAAATTGACGAAGCCACGGCCATAGTTGCGCAGCTTGCGCAGGATGCCGAGCACCTGCAGGAAGCTCTCCTTCTCCTTGCGGCTCCCCTTGAGTTCGTTGTGATAGGTGTTCACCTCCATCACGTGCTCGTAGCCGAGGTAGACGGGGACCAGGGTCACCGGCCTGTCCAGCCCGCGCATCATGGCCTGCAGGGTCATGGCCAGCATGCCGGTCTTGGGGGGCAGCAGGCGACCGGTACGCGAACGCCCACCCTCGGTGAAGAACTCCACCGAGTAGCCCTTGGCGAACAGCAGGTTGAGGTACTCCCGGAATACCGTGCTGTAGAGCGGATTGCCCTTGAAGGTGCGGCGGATGAAGAAGGCGCCGCCGTGGCGGAAGATGGGGCCTGCCGGCCAGAAGTTGAGGTTGATGCCCGCCGCGATGTGGGGCGGCACCATGCCCTGGTGGTAGATGACGTAGGAGAGCAGCAGGTAATCCATGTGGCTGCGATGGCAGGGGACGTAGACGATCTCGTGCCCTTCCTGGGCCAGCTGACGCACCTGCTCTGCTCCGTTGACCGAGAGGCCGCGATAGAGCTTGTTCCACAGCCAGCCGAGGAAACTCTCCCCGAGGCGGATCAACCGATAGGAGAAATTGGAGGCGATCTCGTCCATGTAGCCGTGGGCACGCTTTTGCGCCTTCTCCAGGCTGATCCCTTCCCGTCTGGCCTCCTCCTCGATGGCCTGCTGGATCACGCTCGAATCCAGCAGTTGCTTGAACAGCAGGTTGCGGTTCGGCAGCTTGGGCCCGGTGGCGGCCAGCTGCTGGCGGCTGAAGTGGGTACGGGCCACCCGCGCCAGCTTGTGGGCGATGGCCTCGTCGGTGCCGTGCTTGTCCGCCATGTAGCGCAGGGAGAGGGGCGGGGAGAAGCGCACCAGGTTCTCGCGCCCTTTCAGGATCACGATCAGCGCCTTCTTCAGGCGGTTTGGCGCCAGGCTGCTGATGATGTTCCAGCCGGAGGCCTCCTCGCCTTCCCGGCCCGGGGCGCGGCCCCAGAACAGGGTGACGGGTACTACCTGGATGTCCAGCGCCGGATCCTGCTTGTGCAGGTCCAGCAGCTGGTGGAACTCCTGCAGGAAGGGGAGCGGCTTGTTGCGTGTGCCAAACAGGGGAGGCGGACGATCCAGACAGACGTAGCGTGGCAGCAGTTGACCGTTCAGCTCCAGCGGCGTGAAGGGGCCGGGCAGGCCGAGATCCTCGCAGCACTGTTGCAGGGTCATCAGGTCGGTGATCGAGCTGGTCTTCAGGGCATAGACGATGGGTCTGGCCGGATCCAGCTTGAGCTCGGTGATGGGATTTTCCGGCAGGCTCTTGTGATTGACCAAGCCGCTGACCGGCCATTGCAGGATGGCTCTGGAAATCTTCTGTCCAAGGGACATGTGCGTCTGCTCTCCAAAAAAATGCGGCGTGAGCATAGCAAATCACCGACAGCTTGTCGCCGAGAGGTACGATGAGTCGGCACTTCAGAGCGGGGGGAGGGACAAATGTGCGTCGGGTCGCGACAAATGCCAGTTGCGCCTTGCCTTGGCCCCAGCACTGTATATACTGCCAGTGTGCTGTATAAAAAGACAGGTGCCCATGCTATGAAACCCCTTACCCCTCGCCAGGCTGAAGTACTCGAGCTCATCAAGGCGAACATGAACGAGACCGGCATGCCGCCGACTCGCGCCGAGATTGCCCAGAAGCTTGGCTTCAAGTCGGCCAACGCGGCCGAAGAACATCTGAAGGCCCTGGCCAAAAAAGGGGTCATCGAGATCATGCCGGGCACGTCCCGCGGCATTCGTCTGCTGCTCGAAGAAGAGGACGTGCAGCCTGAAGAAAACGGCCTGCCACTGATCGGCAAGGTGGCGGCCGGGGAACCCATCCTGGCCCAGGAACACATCGAGAGCCACTACCAGGTGGATCCCGCCCTGTTCCACCCGCGGGCAGACTTCCTGCTGCGGGTGCAGGGCATGAGCATGAAGAACATCGGCATCATGGACGGGGACCTGCTGGCGGTACACAAGACCCAGGAGGTACGTAACGGCCAGGTCGTGGTAGCACGTCTGGACGAGGACGTCACCGTCAAGCGCTTCCAGCGCAAGGGCAGCCAAGTGTGGCTGCTGCCGGAAAACGAAGAGCTCTCCCCCATCGAGGTGGATCTCGCCAGTCAGCACCTCACCATAGAGGGCCTGGCGGTCGGCGTGATCCGCAACGCCGACTGGATGTAAGCATCCGATGCGATGAAGAGGCCTCCTGCGGGAGGCCTCTTCATTTTCATCTGCCGATGGCATCTCCCTCCCCACCTTTTCGCTTCTCCTTCCTGTGCACATAGTCTCGCCGCACGACATGCATTTCGGATATATCCTTTGATAAGGCCCCTGTCATGGTCGGTGATCAGGGAAGGGGGAGTCGCACCGGGCAGTACGCCATGGCAGGGATGCATGATCGCCGGGTCGGTGCGCAGAAGGGAGAGTCGCCTCAGACTGGGGACTCGTACAGTCAGTACGCTGCCGTGGTTGGTTCGTCGTTGGGGACAAAGAGACCCGTCAGCGTGACCTGTTGAGCAAGGAGGACAGGTATGGCTTCAAGCTCGCCGTGGGATCCGGTGCCGGCCGCAGCGCCCGCATCTTCCATCACCCGATTCATCAAGGGCAGTCGGATGACATGGTTCTATGCGCTCTGGGTCTATCACAAGGGAGATGGTTGGACCATCTGGCTTGGGTGCCCCAAAGACAAGATTGTCCGCCTGGTTCGTCTGTTTCGCCGTCATCACGACATCGGATTGCCGGATGAGCCCTGGACTGCCCCCGTCATCCCGCTGCGCGTCCCCCTGAGACGTGCCCAGCCGCAGCACAGGCTGCGGCCCTGATCCCTCTTCCTGTACAGACAAGAGCCCCGCCAGAGCGGGGCTCTTGTTTTGGCGCCGATGCGGCTGATCCATGGCACAGGCGCTTTCCCGCCGGGATGCAAGACTAGCCATCGGCGGGGGCAGGCGGGTTACAATGACCCCTACCGGTTTTGCCCCCCTGGGCTTCTAACATAAGCAAGGCTTTGTTTTATATGGTTAAACCACGCTTTTACCTGCTGCTGTTGCTGTTCATCGGCGCCATTGCGGCGGCTTATTACTGGAGTCAGCCCGCGGTGCCGGAACAGGCCGATTACTACCCGGCGGGGCGAGACATCAACCCGTTTGCCCTCACGGATGCGGATGCACAGCCCTTTACCCCAGCCAACCTGACGGGACACTGGAGCTTTCTGTTCATCGGCTACACCTACTGCCCGGATGTCTGTCCGACCACGCTGGCGGATCTGCGCAGCGTCTATCCGGCGTTGAAGAAGATAGCCCCCACTAGCCAGGTGGTATTCATCTCGGCGGATCCCCAGCGGGATGACAGCGCCCGCCTGAAGAGCTATACCGCCTTCTTCGAGCCCGAGTTCAAGGCGGCGACCGCACCTCACAGTGCCCTCTTTCCTCTGGTCCGCAATCTGGGGCTGGTCTATTCCATCGTGGAAGGGGATCGCAAGGACTACCTGATCGACCACTCCGCCTCCATCGTGCTGATCAACCCCGAGGGGAAGCTGGTGGCCACCTTCCGACCCAAAGTAGCACCGGGTGAGGTGCCCCACGTGGACATGCAGGCCATGGTGGCCGACTTCGCGCGCATCGTGCGGCTGGCTGGCGAGTGAGCCCGGCGCGCACCATGCTGATTCCCGCCTGGCTGAAGGATCCTCGCCGCCACAGAGCCGTCTTCGCCCTGGCCCTGCCCATGGTGTTCTCCAACGTCACCACGCCCTTGCTGGGGCTGGTGGACACCTGGGTGATCGGTCATCTTGGCCAGGCCTGGTTTCTCGGCGGCGTCTCGGTCGGTGCGACCTTCATCAATCTGCTGTTCTGGTTGCTTGGCTTCCTGCGCATGTCCACCACAGGGCTGACCGCCCAGGCTCAGGGTGCAGCCCATGCCGAAGGGCAGCTCGACACCCTGGCGCGGGCCCTGGGCTTGGCGATAGGACTGGGCATGGCGCTGTTGCTCCTGTTGTTGCCGTTCTTGCCGGCCATCATCGCCCTCGGTGGCGGCTCTTCCGAGGTACAGACCTATGCCGGTCAATATGTGTCGGTGCGGGTCTGGAGCGCTCCGGCGGCCTTGTGCAATCTGGTCATCATGGGGTGGTTGCTGGGCATGCAGGATGCCCGCAGTCCCATGCTGCTGCTGATCCTGGGCAATCTCGTCAACATGGTGCTGGATGCCTGGTTCGTGCTGGGATTGGGCTGGCAGGTGAAAGGGGTGGCCGCAGCGTCCCTGCTGGCGGATTACAGCACGCTCGGGGTGGGGTTCTGGCTGGTGAGCCGGCATCTGCGCCGACTTGATCCCGGGGTGTGGCACAACGCCTGGCTGCGCTGGCGCCAGTGGCCGGCTCTGCTACGGCTGCTCGCCCTGAACCGGGATATTTTCATCCGCTCCCTGTGCCTGCAACTCTGCTTCGTGTTCATGACTCTGCAGGGGGCCAGGCTGGGGGATGTGGCGGTGGCCGCCAATGCGGTGCTGCTCAATTTCCTGATGCTGATTTCCTACGGGCTGGATGGATTTGCCTATGCGGTGGAAGCCATGGTAGGGCGCGCCATCGGGCGGCGCGATCGGCCGCTGCTGCGGGAGGCCATCGTCCTCAATCTGGGCTGGGCGCTGCTGATCGCCCTGGCATTCACCCTCTCGTTTGCCTTGGGGGGCCACTGGCTCATCCGCCACATTACCGACATACCGGCGGTGATCGCCGAGGCGCAACGTCAGCTCCCCTGGCTGGTGGCCATGCCGCTGCTGGCGGTCTGGTGCTTCCTGCTGGACGGGGTCTTTATCGGCGCCACCCGGGCCCGGGAGATGCGCAACAGCATGCTGGTGGCGGTGTTTGCCGGCTTCTTTCCCATCTGGTGGCTCTGCCAGGGATGGGGTGTGGCGGCCCTGTGGGCCGCCATGAGTGCCCTGATGGCCGGTCGTGGCCTGACGCTGGGCTGGCTCTGCTGGCGACTGGAGCGTGATGGACGGCTGCTGGCGGGGCAGGGGACGGCGCAGTCAGTCTGAATTCTGGCCGCCTTGCCAATATCGTCAGCGGTCAGAGCGAGCCTGAATAGTCGAACTGTCGCCAGCTCTCGTAGACGAACACCGCGACAGCGTTGGCCAGATTCATGCTGCGGCTCTGGGGCAGCATGGGGATGCGCAGCCGCTGCTCGAATGGCAGGCTCTCGATTATCTCCATGGGCAGGCCTCGGCTCTCGGGCCCGAACAGCAGGGCGTCACCGGGGGCAAACCGGGCCGCCGAGTGGGCGGTGCGTCCCTTGGTGGTGCAGGCAAAGACCCGTTGGGGGGCGACGGCCGCCAGAAACGCCTCATAGTCAGGCCAGCGCTTGACGTCGGCAAACTCGTGATAGTCGAGCCCGGCCCGCTTGACCCGTTTATCATCCCACTCGAACCCCAGGGGCTCTATCAGATGCAACCGGTAGCCGGTATTGGCGCAGAGGCGAATGATGTTGCCGGTGTTGGGGGGGATTTCCGGTTGGTAGAGCACGATATCGAGCATGGAAGGATCCTGGGCTGGTGCGAAACGGGCGCCAGCATACCCAGCACCCGTGCCGATGAAAAGGGGGAGGTCAGGGCATGGGCAGACGGATGGTGATGACCAGTCCGGTCGGCTGATTGCTGCTGGCCCGGATGGTCCCCCCATGACGCTGGATTGCCTCGGCGGCGATGGCAAGGCCGAGACCAGTGCCCCCGGTCTTGGCGTTGCGGGCATCGTCCACCCGAAAGAAGGGCAGGAACAACCGGGGCTGCTGCTCCACCGGCACGCCAGGGCCGTCATCCCGTATGGTCATCACCCACTCCCGTCCCTCCCGGTACCAGTCCACCTTGATGAACTCGCGGGCATACTTGAGGGCGTTGCGCAGCGGGTTTTCCAGGGCGCGGGCCAACAGTTCCGGCCACATGGTGAGGGATTCGGCGGGCAGGGAAGGGAGCCTGAGCTGTTTGCCGTTCTGGTTTGCCTCGAACATGGCGTCGTCCAGGATGGGTTCCAGCAGCTCCGCCAGGGGCAGCGTCACTGGCGCCTCCACATGTTGCTGCACCCGCGACAGATCCAGCAGATCCCCTATCAGCTTGTCGAGCCGGGCTATCTCCCCTTCGATGCGCGCCAGCTCGGCGCTGTCCCCCTGCTTGCGGCGGATCAGCGCCTGTGCGAGCTGGATGCGGGTCAGGGGGCTGCGCAGCTCGTGGGAGATGTCGGAGAGCAGCTGCTTCTGCTTCTGGATCATGTCCTTGAGGGTATCGACCATGCGACTGACATGTTCGGCCAGCTGGCCTATCTCGTCGCGCCGCCCCAGATTGGGGATCTGTATTTCCAGGTTGCCCTGGGCGAGTTGGGAGACCGACTGCTGCAACTGCAGTATGGGGCGGGTCAGGCGCCAGGCGAGCAACAGACAGAGCGGGGTGCTGACCAGCATGGCGATGCCCAGGATCTGGATGGGGTGATCCAGGATCTGGATGAAGAGGAACAGGTAGGAGTTTTCGACGTTCAGACCGAAATAGACGTGATAGGTCTGGCCGTGATGGACCATCTGGAAGGGGCCGGCGATGGCGCGCTGGTGTTCGCTGCCCAGCATGGGCTTGGCCGGGTTGTCCGAGTCGAGCATGAAACGGATCACGAACTTGCTCAGCCGGGTGCTGGACTGCATCTGCCCCTTGGCATCGCGTAGATAGATGTTGTCCACCGGCAAGAGGCCCGCGGCATCGATGGCCTTGGCCAGATCGAAATCCTGCTCGGGATCCGCGCCCCGTTGCAGCGCCGCCAGGTTGTTGTTGAGACGGGTGATCTCGTGGGCCGGCAGCGGGATGATGTTGCGGGGGTCCAGGGTGGGGAGGATTACCACCGCGGCCACGACCAGCAGCAGGATGAACCAGAACCAGAGGAAGATCTGGGTGGAAAGGCCGTTGAAGGTGCGGGCCGATTTCATGCCTGCTCCAGCCACAGGTAGCCTCGTCCCCGCACCGTCTTGAAGCGGGGCTGGCCGTCGGCCCGCTCCGGCAGCTTCTTGCGCAGGTTGCTCAGGTGCATGTCGATGGCCCGATCGAAAGGTTCGAGCTTCTTGCCCAGCACCTGCTCGGAGAGCAGGCCCTTGCTGACGATCTGGCCCGGATTGCGCAGCAGGCACTCCAGCAGGCCGAACTCGGTGGCGGTGAGTTCCAGCAACTGATCGTCGCAGCGAGCCTGTTGCAGGCCGGGCTGCAGCACCAGATCCATGAAGCGCACCTCTTCCGAGCTGCCGCCGCGCTGGGGCTGGGTGCCCTGGGTACGGCGCAGGATGGCGCGCACCCGGGCCAGCAGTTCCCTGTCGTCGAACGGCTTGGCGAGATAGTCGTCGGCACCGGCCTCCAGCCCGTTGACCCGATCCTGGCTGTCGCCACGGGCGGTCAGCATCAACACCGGGGTGTCGTGGGTCTTGCGCAGCCGGGTCAGCATCGCGAAACCGTTGAGTCTGGGCATCATGACGTCCAGCAGCACCAGGTCGAATGCCTGTTCTGCCAGTCGCTGCAATCCCTCTTCCCCATCCTCGGCGACGGTGACCTCAAACCCCTCCAGGGTCAGGATTTCGGTGAGCAGCTGGGTCAGTTCGAGGTCGTCGTCGACCAGGAGTATTTTGTTCATCTGGGAGTCACTCTGTTGATTTTGCACGCCAAACTGACGTCCGGGTCAGGGTATAATAAGTTTTTACGCGTCGGAGGAAAGCCGGTTTTGAGCCACCAACACTATTCCCGCTGGGTCACCCTGGCCAGCATGGCCGCTGTGACCACCGCCACCCTGCTCATCCTGGGCAAACTGATCGCCTGGCTGATGACGGATTCATCCAGCCTGCTGGCATCCCTGACCGATTCCTTCATGGACATCAGCGCCTCTCTCATCAATCTGCTGGCCATCCGTTATGCGCTGGCCCCTGCCGACGAAGAGCATCGCTTCGGCCACGGCAAAGCGGAGTCCCTGGCGGGTCTGGTGCAGTCGGCCTTCATCTCGGGGTCCGCCCTACTGCTGGTGATGCACGGCATCTCGTCGATGCTGAATCAGGTGCCCGTGGTGCGCCTGGAGGCCGGGATCTGGGTCAGCGTCGGCTCCATCGTGCTGACCCTGCTGCTGGTGAGCTTCCAGAGCTTTGTCATCCGCAAGACCAACAGTGTGGCCATCAAGGCTGACATGCTGCACTACCGTTCCGACCTGCTGCTCAATGGCGGCGTGCTGGTGGCACTGGTGCTGGCGGGGCAGGGGTGGTACTGGGCCGACGGCCTGTTTGCCATTCTGATCGGTCTGTTCCTGGTGTGGGGGGCTGTCCATATCGGCTACGAATCGGTGCAGGCCCTGCTCGATCGTCAGTTGCCAGAGGAAGAACAAGCGAGAATAATGGCCCTCTGCTGCGCCGTAGAGGGGGTGCATGGCGTACATGACCTGCGTACCCGCCAATCCGGGCCGACCCGTTTCGTGCAGTTGCATCTGGAACTTGATGATCAACTGCCTCTGGTCAGGGCCCATCAGATAGCCGACGAGGCTGAACTGGCCGTCCGCCAGGCCTTCGAGCGGATGGATGTGATCATTCACATGGACCCCATCTCGGTGCTGACAAAAGAACGACAAAGCACTCACCCTGAACAACAGTAGGCTGCAACATGGATGATCTGGTTGCCAGAACCTGGCAAAAAATTCAGCAGGAAGCGCAGAGCATGGCGGCCCAGGAGCCCATGCTGGCCAGCTTCTTTCATTCCACCATTCTCAATCACCGGGATTTGCGCTCGGCGCTGAGCTTCCAGCTTGCCAACAAGCTCGACAGCACCACCATGCCTGCCATCGCCTTGCGGGAAGTGATCGAGCTGGCCCTGCGCAGCGAGCCCGAGCTGCTGGCCGCAGTGGCCGCCGACATCTGCGCGGTGCAGGATCGCGACCCGGCGGTCGACCTCTTCTCCACCCCGCTGCTCTACCTCAAGGGATTCCATGCTCTTCAGGGGTATCGGGTGGCCAACTGGTTGTGGCGTCAGGGACGCCGTGCCCTGGCGCTCTATCTGCAAAACCAGATCTCCGTGGTGTTCGGCGTGGATGTACACCCGGCCGCCCGCATCGGCAAGGGCATCATGTTTGACCATGCCACCGGTATCGTGGTCGGCGAAACCGCCGTCATCGAGAACGACGTCTCCATCCTTCAGAGTGTGACTCTGGGGGGGACCGGCAAGGAGAGTGGCGATCGTCACCCCAAAATCCGGGAAGGGGTGATGATAGGGGCGGGGGCCAAGGTCCTCGGCAACATCGAGGTGGGCGTCGGCGCCAAGATCGGTGCCGGCAGCGTGGTGATCAACCCGGTGCCGCCTCACACCACGGTCGCTGGCGTGCCCGCCAGGATTGTGGGCCGCCCCGAGTGCGACAAACCTTCCCTGGACATGGATCAGTGCCTCTGATCCCCTGACCGAGGCCGTTGTATGGTCAAGCGCTGGTCAGGCTTTCTGATCCTGGGGATGTGGCTGCTCAACCTGCTGCACCTTTATCTGGACTTCTCCCCCTGGCCCGCCGCCATCGCGGCCTGGGCCGCCTCCCTGCTCACCTGGCCCTGGCTGGTGGGGGCTGCACGGCGCCAGGCGCTAGCCCTCTACGGCGCGGCGCTCCTGCTGCTGCTCTTTTCCTGGTGGCGAGGGGCCAGCCTCAGCCCAGGTGACTGGCTCTTGCCGAACATCAACATGCTGACCATGTTTGCCGCAGTAAGCACCCTCAATCTGGCTACCTCTGGCCTCTTGACCGGCACCGCCTCCTGGTCCGGTCGCAAGGGGCTGTGGAGCACCATGGCCAGCCTCAATCTGCTGGGGGCCGTCATCAATCTTTCGGTGCTCTTCATCATCGGCGATCGGCTGGAGCGCAACGGGACGCTGGAGCGGCGTCAGGTCATGGTGCTGAGCCGGATCTTCTGTGCGGCTGCGTTTTGGTCCCCCTTCTTCGTCGCCATGGCGGTGGCCCTCACCTATGCACCGGGTCTGCAACTGGGCAGCATACTGCCTTTTGGCATACTGGCGGCCTTGCTGGCCATGGGGCTGACAGCCTGGCAGGTAGAGCGACTCGGTGTGGAGACCTTTGAAGGTTATCCGCTGCGGCTCCAGACCCTGGGGCTACCGGTGACCCTGGCACTGCTGGTGCTGGTGATCCACCGTTTCTGGCCCGGACTCAGCATTCTGGCGGTGATCGCCCTGGTGGCGCCCTTGCTGGCCTTGTTGTTCATGCCGCAAGCGGGGCGAGGGGCTGCTCTCAAGCGCCAGGTGGTTGAGCGCTTCCCGGCCATCGGTGGCCAGCTTGTGCTGTTTCTGGGGGCCGGCCTGCTGGCGGCTGGCATCAACAGCGCGCTGTCAGTACTGGACTTTGGCAGTGGCCACGGCCTGCCGCTGTTCAACCACTTCGGCTGGCTGGAAGCCTGCCTGACCCTGCTGCTGATCTTCCTGGTGGCCATAGTGGGCGTGCATCCTCTCATCAGCATCTCGGGGGTGGCGCCGCTGCTCTGGCCGCTGGCACCGGATCCCAGCCTGCTTGGCATGTGCTTCCTCATGGGGTGGGGGCTGGCGACCGGGACGAGCCCGCTTTCCGGCTCCAATCTGGCGCTGGCGTCCCGCTACAACCTGAGCGCCGGGCTGCTGCTGCGCTGGAACCTGCTCTACGGCCTGTTGATGTACGCCGTGGCCTGTCTGATGATGGGGGGCTTCATCGCCTTGCATGGCTGATGGTGGCATCGGCAGGAGGGCGGGTTGTGCCACGGCGGACGCCCGGGATCGAGGTTCCTGCTGCCTGCGAGAAAAACCGACGCATATTTAAGCAATACCGGGCCGCAGGGCGCATTTTGCAACGTGCTGGCTTGTTTGTGCCGAGCGCATCAGGGTATGCTGGCTCCACGCGCTTGAATCGCCCTCTGTGGGGCATCGCAATTGAACATACAGGTATGCATATGTCACTAGAAGTCCTTGAGCAACTCGAATCCAAAGTACAATCCGCCGTCGACAACATCTCCTTGCTGAAGATGGAGCTGGACGAGCTGAAAGAGCAGAACAGCAAGCTGCAAGACGAAAACCACCAACTGCGCAACGAGCACGTTGCCTGGCAAGAGCGTCTGCGTGCCCTGCTGGGCAAGATGGACCAGATGGGCGATGCCATCTGATCCCGTCTAGATTGACCGGAATGAAAGCGGGCCGCTCCTTGAGCGGCCCGCTTGTTTTGGTCTGCCGGGCAATCAGAGTGCCAGCAGCTGTTTGACGGTCTTCTCGATACCGTCCGCCGCCTCCACAATATTGTTGGCCAGCATGTAGGCAGGAGTGGAGATGACCTTGCGCTCCTGATCCACCACGAACTCGCTCACCGGGCAGTCGAGATGACTGCCACCCATGGCTTCGATGGCGTTGGCGGCGCCCTCGTCGTTGCCAATGGTGGCCAGGGTGCCTGCCCCATAGATGAGCGGGATCATGGCCGGTGCGATGCAGATGTAGGCGGCCGGTTTGCCGGCTCTGGCAAAGCTCTGGCAAGCCTTCAGCACATCCGGCTGGATGCGGCACTCTGCGCCCTTGATGGCGAAGTCACACAGGTTTTTGGCGGCGCCAAAGCCGCCCGGCACCAGCAGGGCGTCGAAGTCGGCTGCATCCAGTTCAGCCACATCCCTGATCTGGCCGCGGCAGATGCGGGCCGCCTCGACCAGCACGTTGCGGCTCTCTCCCTCGCTGACCTCGCCGGTCAGGTGATTGATGACATGAAGCTGAAGGACATTGGGGGCGAAGCATTGAACGGATGCTCCCTGACGGGCCAGCGCCAGCAGGCTGATGACGGCCTCGTGGATTTCGGCGCCGTCAAACACGCCACAACCACTCAAGATCACGGCCACTTTTTTCATGACAGACTCCTCGTTGTTGAAAATGTGAGCCAGGGTAGATTGTTGTACTTTTGTATGGTTATCGTTCGACCTCCGCTGGTCAAGTCATCTCCCTGTGCTAGGATTGTTTCGTTTTGGATCCTGCCTCAGTACCCCCTTGAATTTTTTTCCACATTGATCGAGATCATGATGCGTGCGTCATGTTGAGTTTTCATGATCTCAACGCAATGTTTTAAAAGATGTTTTTTGTTTTAATCCACAGCTTTGTCACGACCGTGATGCAATGGTGCCATTTTTGAGCACAGAGTTATCCACAGCAATATGCCCCACCGGTGCGCCGGGGTGATGGTGGGAGTCCCCTTGGTGTGGTGCGGGCCCTGTGGCATCCTAGCGACTGTTTATTCTTGGCAGGACGATTTTCATGGCCTCTAGCAATCCTCTTATTCTGGTCGACGGCTCTTCATATCTTTACCGCGCCTTCTTTGCCTCGCAGCAGGCCGATCTGCGCACCTCGACCGGCTTGCCTAGCGGCGCCGTCCGTGTCATGGCCAACATGATGCGCAGCCTTCGCAAGCAGTACCCCGACTGCCACGTGGCCGTGGTGTTCGACGCCAAGGGCAAGACCTTCCGTGACGACATCTATCCCGAATACAAGGCAACACGCGCCAGCATGCCGGACGATCTGCGCAGCCAGGTCGCTCCTATCCACCAGATGATCAAGGCGATGGGTTTCCCCTTCCTGATGGTCGAAGGGGTGGAGGCCGACGACGTGATTGGCACCCTGGCCCGTCAGGCGACCGAGAAACAGCTGCCTGTGCTCATCAGCACCGGCGACAAGGACATGGCGCAGCTGGTCTCCGACCATGTCACCCTGATCGACACCATGAAGGATGTGAAGACCGATCGGGAAGGGGTGATCGAGAAGTTCGGCGTACCGCCCGAGCTCATCATCGATTACCTGGCGCTGATGGGGGACAAGGTGGACAACATTCCCGGCATGACAGGTGTCGGCGAGAAGACCGCACTGGCCCTGTTGCAGGGGATAGGCAGCATCGACGAGATTGCCGCCAACCTCGACAAGGTGGCGGCGCTCGGCTTCCGCGGCTCCAAGGCGTTTGCCGACAAGTTCCGCGAGCAGGAAGAGCAGGTGCGCCTCTCCTATGTGCTGGCTACCATCAAGACCGATGTGGTCCTGGAGCAGAGTCTGGAAGAGCTGCAGCTTGGCCCCATCGACAAGGAGGCTTTGCTGGCGGTCTACCGCGAGTACGAGCTGCGCAACCTGATCAAAGAACTGGAGTCTGGTGGCGAGGAGAGCGAAGCCGAAAGTGATGAGGAAGGCGCCGCCCCGGCAGCCGCCATTGAAACCGACTATCGCTGTATCTTGGACGAGGCCGAATTCGATGAGTGGTTTGCCCGTTTGCAGGCGGCGCCACTGTTTGCCTTCGACACCGAGACCACCAGTCTCGACTATATGGAGGCGCGGGTCGTTGGCGTCTCCTTTGCCATCGAACCGGGCAAGGCGGCCTATGTGCCCTTCGGCCACGACTATCTGGGGGCGCCGGTGCAGCTGACCGAGGCCGTGGTACTCGGCAAGCTCAAACCGCTGCTGGAAGACCCGACCCGTCTCAAGGTAGGGCAGAACCTCAAGTACGATCGCAACGTGCTGCTCAATCACGGCATCGAGCTGCAGGGTATCGCCTACGACACCATGCTCGAGTCCTATGTGCTCAACTCTACCGCCAGCCGCCACGACATGGATTCCCTGGCTCGCAGATATCTGAACGTCGAGACCATCTCGTTCGAGGACATTGCTGGCAAGGGGGTCAAGCAGCTCACCTTCAACCAGATCGAACTGGAGCAGGCGGCTCCTTACGCGGCGGAAGATGCCGACATCACCCTGCGTCTGCATCAGGCGCTGTGGGGCAAGCTCTCTGCCGAGCCGGGCCTTGCCAAGGTATTCAGCGAGATCGAATTGCCGCTGCTGCCGGTGCTGGCGCGGATGGAGCGACTCGGTACCACCATCGAGCCCAAGCTGCTGCATCAGCAGAGCCAGGAGATCGAAGTGCGTCTGGCAGAGCTGGAGAAGCAGGCCCACGAGCTGGCCGGGCAGGAGTTCAATCTCTCCTCGCCCAAGCAGCTGGGTGAAATCCTCTTCACCAAGCTGGGGCTGCCGATCATCAAAAAGACCCCCAAGGGAGCGCCATCCACTGCGGAAGAGGTGCTGGCCGAGCTGGCGGAGACCTATGAGCTGCCGCAACTGCTGATGGAGCACCGTGGGCTGGCCAAGCTCAAGTCCACCTACACCGACAAGCTGCCGCTGATGATCAAGCCGCAGACCGGGCGGGTGCACACCTCCTATCATCAGGCGGTGGCGGCGACCGGTCGGCTCTCGTCCACCGATCCCAACCTGCAGAACATCCCGGTACGCAACGAACAGGGGCGCCGTATTCGGCAGGCCTTCATTCCGTGCGCCGGTTACAAGCTGGTGGCGGCGGATTACTCCCAGATCGAGCTGCGCATCATGGCCCACCTCTCCGGTGACAAGGGGTTGCTGACCGCCTTCGCCGAGGGCAAGGACATCCACAAGGCGACCGCCGCCGAGGTGTTCGGGGTCGCGCTCGATGCGGTGACCAGCGACATGCGCCGCAGCGCCAAGGCGATCAACTTTGGTCTCATCTACGGCATGAGCGCCTTCGGTCTGGCCAAGCAGCTGGGGATCGGTCGCGCCGAAGCGCAGAAGTACATGGATCTCTACTTCGAGCGTTACCCGGGGGTGCTGGAGTATATGGAGCGCACCCGCCAGCAGGCGGACGCCCAGGGCTATGTCGAAACCCTGTTTGGCCGTCGCCTCTATCTGCCGGATATCAAGTCCCGCAACGCCGGTCTGCGCAAGGCGGCCGAACGGGCCGCCATCAACGCACCTATGCAGGGTACGGCTGCCGACATCATCAAGCGCGCCATGATCAACGTGGATGGCTGGATCCGCGGGATTGAAGACGAGTCGATCCGCATGTTGATGCAGGTACACGATGAACTGGTGTTCGAGATCCGCGAAGAGAAGCTGGAGGAGTACATCGCCATCATCAAGGAGAAGATGTCTGCCGCAGCCGAACTGGATGTGCCGCTTCTGGTTGAAGCGGGTACCGGTGACAACTGGGATCAGGCCCACTGATTTCTGGTCAGCCGTTCTGCACGGCTATATAGCTATAATAAGAAGCGAAGCCCGGCATTATGCCGGGCTTCCTGTTTGTGGTGGCGGGGTATCAGGCTTCTTGCAGATACTCGTCCTTGAGCAGTACATAGTTGTTGGCCGAGGTCTTCAGGAAGGCGATCTCGGCCGGCTTGAGAGGGCGCGCCTGCTTGATGGGATTACCCATATAAAGAAAGCCGGCCTCTAACCGTTTGCCCGGTGGCACCAGACTACCGGCACCGATCATCACATCATCTTCGACCACGACCCCGTCCAGCAGGATGGCACCCATGCCGACCAGCACCCGGTTGCCTATGGTGCAACCGTGCAGCATGGCTTTATGACCGACCGTGACATCCTCGCCGATCAGCAACGGATAGCCGCCGGGGTTGCTGGCACTCTTGCGGGTCAGGTGCAGAACTGTGCCGTCCTGCACATTGCTGCGGGCACCGATGCGGATATGGTTGACGTCCCCTCTGGCGGCCACCATGGGCCAGATGCTGGCATCGTCACCCAGCTGGATATCCCCCACCAGGGTGGCACAGGGATCCACATATACCCGTTTGCCCAGTTGCGGGCATTTTCCCTTGTAAGGTCTCAGTCGCAAGTCCATCTTGGCCTCCTTGTTTTCGGCCATTCTAGCAAGATGACACCGGTTTCTGTGGATAAGTTTGTATAAAAGCTGTGCCTGGATATGAATAACTAAAAAAGTGCCGATTTTTGCAATTTTATTGCAGAGGAGGGGTTGCCAGAACGAATTCGCTCC
>NZ_JAPCIS010000035.1:0-42433 GCF_027707425.1 Aeromonas sp. QDB63 | reverse complement strand
CGTTTTGTTATCCGGTTTGAAGCCGTATGACCACTCCCTTTTGTGGGCAACTGTCAGGTGAATACCATCTCCATACACTCTATGGGCCACAGTTCTTCGACGCTTTCAGCATCGACAACTCACTCGCCCATAAAAAAACCGGCCACGGGGGCCGGTTCTGATTCGGAGCTCAAGTACGCGCGGGATTAACCCAGGCGAACCCGAGCATTGCGGAACATGCGCATCCAGGCGCCATCCTCACCCCAGTTGTCCGGGTGCCAGGAGTTGGCCACGGTGCGGAACACCCGCTCCGGGTGCGGCATCATGATGGTGGCGCGGCCGTCCGCACTGGTCACCGCGGTGATACCGTCAGGGGAGCCGTTGGGGTTGGCCGGGTATTGCACGGTGACGTTGCCGCGGTTGTCCACGAAACGCAGCCCCACCAGACCGCTCTGTTGCAGCGCAGCCAGGTGAGCGGCATCGCGCACTTCCACGCGCCCTTCCCCGTGGGAGACGGCAATCGGCATCACGGAGCCCGCCATCCCGGCGAAGAAGGCGGACGGGGAGTCCTGCACTTCCACCAGGCTGAAGCGCGCCTCGAAGCGCTCGGAGCGGTTGCGCACGAAGCGCGGCCAGAGATCGGCCCCCGGGATGAGGTCGCGCAGGTTGGACATCATCTGGCAGCCGTTGCACACCCCCAGGGAGAGGGTATCGCCGCGCTCGAAGAAGCGCTGGAACTGCTCACGGGCGTTGTCGTTGAACAGGATGGACTTGGCCCAGCCTTCGCCCGCCCCCAGCACGTCGCCGTAGGAGAAGCCGCCACAGGCCACCAGGGTCTGGAAATCTTCCAGCTTGATGCGCCCCTCGAGGATGTCGCTCATGTGCACGTCGACAGCGGTGAAGCCGGCGCGGTCAAAGGCGGCCGCCATCTCCACGTGGGAGTTGACCCCCTGCTCGCGCAGCACCGCCAGACGGGGAGAAACCCCGCGAGCGATATAGGGCGCGGCCACGTCGTCGGACGGGTTGTAGGTGAGCCTGGCCTGCAGACCCGGATCGGCGGCGTCCTGGCGGGCGGCATGTTCCTGATCGGCGCACTCCGGGTTGTCACGCAGGCGCTGCATCTGCCAGCTGGTCTCGCCCCAGATGGTGCGAAGGGCGGTGCGGCTGGCGCGATACACTTCGCTGCCGGCACGCTGGAACAGGATGAGGTCGTCTTCGCGCACCGTGCCCAGCACATGGGAGCAGGCTGCCAGACCGTGACCGGCCAGCAGGGTCAGCACCGCTTCCTTGTCTTCGCGACGAACCTGGATGACGGCACCCAGCTCCTCGTTGAACAGGGCCGGCAGCAGGTCGCCACCCACGCGATCGAGCTGGATGTCGAGGCCGCAGTGACCGGCAAACGCCATCTCGGTCAGGGTGACGAAGAGGCCGCCGTCGGAGCGGTCGTGGTAGGCAATCAGCTTGCGATCCGCCACCAGCGCCTGGATGGCGTTGAAGAAGCCCTTGAGCTGGACCGGGTTGTCCAGATCCGGAGCGCTTTGCCCAAGCTGGCGATAGACCTGGGCCAGGGCCGAGGCGCCGAGGCGCTGCTTGCCGTTGCCAAGGTCGATCAGGATAAGGTCGGTCTCACCGAGATCGGTGCGCAGTTGCGGGGTCACGGTATTGCGCACGTCCTCGACCCGGGCAAAGGCGGAGATGAGCAGGGAGAGCGGCGAGGTGACGCTGCGCTCCTCGCCGTCCTGCTGCCAGCGGGTCTTCATGGACATGGAGTCCTTGCCCACCGGGATGGTGATGCCAAGGGCCGGGCAGAGCTCTTCGCCCACCGCTTTCACGGCTTCGTAGAGACCCGCATCTTCCCCCGGATGGCCGGCAGCGGACATCCAGTTGGCGGAGAGCTTGACCCGCTTGAGGGAGCCGATATTGGCTGGTGCCAGGTTGGTCAAGGCCTCGGCCACCGCCATGCGGGCGGAGGCGGCATGAGAGAGCAGCGCCACCGGGGTGCGCTCGCCCATGGACATGGCTTCACCGTGGTAGCTGTCGTAGGTCGCGGCGGTGACGGCGCAGTCAGCCACCGGGATCTGCCAGGGGCCGACCATCTGGTCGCGGTTGACGAGGCCTGTTACGGTGCGATCGCCGATGGTGATGAGGAAGGACTTCTCCGCCACGGTCGGCAGGCGCAGCACGCGCTCGGCGGCGTCGCTGAGGGTGATGCCGTCCAGTTGCAGCGCCTTGCCCTGGGCAGGCAGGCTCTGCACGTCGCGGTGCATCTTGGGCGCCTTGCCAAGCAGCACGTCCAGCGGCAGATCGATGGGCTGGTTGTCAAAGTGATCATCAGAGAGAGTGAGATGCTTCTCTTCGGTGGCGGTGCCGATGACGGCATAGGGGGCGCGTTCGCGCTCGCACAAGGCCTTGAACAGAGGCAGCTTGTCCTGGGCCACGGCCAGCACATAACGCTCCTGGGATTCGTTGCACCAGACTTCCAGCGGGCTCATGCCCGGCTCGTCGTTCGGAATGGCACGCAGGTCGAAGCGACCACCGCGATCCCCGTCGCTCACCAGCTCCGGCATGGCGTTGGAGAGACCACCGGCGCCCACGTCGTGGATGAAGACGATGGGGTTGTCGTCCCCCAGTTGCCAGCAGCGGTCGATCACTTCCTGGCAGCGACGCTCCATCTCGGGGTTGTCACGCTGCACGGAGGCGAAGTCGAGATCTTCGGCAGACTGACCGGACGCCATGGAGGAGGCGGCGCCGCCACCCAGGCCGATGTTCATGGCCGGACCACCCAGCACGATGAGGGCCGCCCCCACCGGGATCTCCCCTTTCTGGACGTGCTCGCTGCGGATGTTGCCGATACCGCCCGCCAGCATGATGGGCTTGTGGTAGCCGCGCACCTCGACGCCGTTGTGGCTCGGCACCTGCTCTTCGAAGGTACGGAAGTAACCCAGGATGGCAGGGCGACCGAATTCGTTGTTGAAAGCGGCGCCGCCAAGGGGCCCTTCCTGCATGATGTCAAAGGCGCTGACGATGCGGCTCGGCTTGCCGAAGTCCTGCTCCCAGGGCTGCTCGAAACCGGGGATGCGCAGGTTGGAGACGGAGAAGCCCACCAGGCCCGCCTTGGGCTTGGCGCCACGGCCTGTCGCACCCTCATCGCGGATTTCGCCGCCGGAGCCGGTGGCGGCACCCGGGAAGGGAGAGATGGCGGTCGGGTGGTTGTGGGTCTCCACCTTCATCAGGATGTCGACGCGCTCCTGGTGATACTGGTACTCACCGTTGGCGGGGCTCGGGAAGAAGCGGCCACCCTGGCTGCCTTCCATCACCGCGGCGTTGTCTTTGTAGGCAGACAGGACATGGTCCGGCGTCTGCTCGAAGGTGTTCTTGATCATCTTGAACAGCGACTTGGGCTGCTGCTCGCCGTCTATGGTCCAGTCGGCGTTGAAGATCTTGTGACGGCAGTGTTCAGAGTTCGCCTGGGCAAACATGTAGAGCTCGATGTCGTTGGGATTGCGACCCAGCCGGGTGAAGTTGGTCACCAGGTAATCTATTTCGTCATCGGCCAGGGCCAGACCCAGGGTCACGTTGGCCTCTGCCAGGGCGGCGCGACCACCACCCAGCACATCTACCTGGGTAAAGGGGCGCGGCTCGTGGTGAGCAAACAGGGCGGCGGCCTCGTTCATCTCGGCAAAGACCACTTCCATCATGCGATCGTGCAGCAGGGCCGCAATCTCGCTGCGCTGGGCCACGCTCAGCTCACCCTTGGCCTGCACGTAATAGGCAATGCCGCGCTCCAGCCGCTTGACCTGTTTCAGGCCGCAGTTGTGGGCGATGTCGGTTGCTTTGGAAGACCAGGGGGAGATAGTGCCGGGGCGGGGGGTAACGAGGAACAGCTGACCGCTGGGGGTGTGTTCCGGGATGGTCGGGCCGTAGCGCAGAAGCTGGCCCAAGGTCGCTCGCTCGGGGGGCGACAGCGGGCTCGTCAGCTCGGCAAAATGCACGTATTCCGCATAGACGCTTGCTATCTCTACTCCTCTCTGTGCGCAGCTCTGCAGCAGCTTGTGGACACGAAACTCAGACAGTGCTGGGGCACCACGCAAGATTTCCATATACCTTTCTCACCAAGTTTTAGAGTGTGGGGGGATTTGAGACGCGCGTATTATAGGGATCAGGCCCATCCTGAACAAACGTTTTTCTCATCTCGCGCGGTGTGACTCCCTTCATACTCTCTGGTATAAAGGTGCCTCTTTTTTGACAAATGCCGATTTTTCAACAAGGGTACTCACCTACTTGCGCTGCATTTTTCGACTGTTCATCGGGATGATGTTGACGCTGGCCCTGGCCGGTTGCGACTTCTACCACCCCTCCAGCCAACTGGAGCAGATCCGCCAGCGAGGCGAGATCCGGGTTGGCACCCTCTACGGCCCCACTTCTTATTACCAGCGTGACGACACCGCACTGGGGTTCGACTACGAGCTGGCGCAGCTTTACGCCGACTGGCTGGGGGTCAAGCTGACCATAGTACCGGCCTACAGCACCGCCGAGCTGGTCGAGCAACTGCAAAAGGGCAAGCTGGATCTCGCCGCCGCCGCCATCGTCGTGACCCCGGAGCGGCGCAAGCTGTTCCGCTTCGGCCCTGGCTTCTACCAGGTATCCCCCAAGCTGGTCTATCGCAACGGCTCCCCCAGACCCAAGAACCTCGGTGACATCAAGGGCAGCATAGTGGTGCCGGCGGGCTCCACCGGCGAGGACCTGATGAAGGAGCTGGCCAAGCAGTACCCCAACCTGAAGTGGAGCACCAATCGGGATGCGGACGTGGAGGAGCTGCTCAAACAGGTGGCCGACGGCAAGGTGGACTACACCGTGGTGCAGGACACCATACTGGCCCGTACCCAGCGCTACTACCCTGAACTCACCGAAGGCTTGACCCTCGCCAGCAAGCAGACCGTGGCCTGGGCCATGACCAAGCTGCCCGACGACAGCCTCTACGCCAGCATCATCGACTTCTTCGGTCAGCGCTTCATGGATGGCGCCATCGCCAAGCTCGACGAGAAGTACTTCGGCCACGTACAGAACTTCGACTTCGTCGATACCCGTACCTTCCTGCAACGGGCCAAGAGCCTGCTGCCCAAGTACCAGGCTCTGTTCCAGACCCACGCCAAGGATATCGACTGGCGGCTGCTGGCCGCCATCAGCTATCAGGAATCCCACTGGGATCCCCAGGCTCGCTCCTACACCGGGGTGCGCGGCATGATGATGCTCACCGGCCCGACCGCCAAGGCGATGGGGGTAAACGATCGCACCCACCCGGAAGAGAGCATCAAGGGGGGCGCCCGCTACCTGCAGGAGATGATGGCGAAGGTGCCCGACTCGGTCCCGGCGGACGAGAAAGTGTGGTTTGCCCTCACCGCCTACAACATCGGCTACGGCCACATGATGGATGCCCGCCGCCTGACCAAGGAGCTGGGCAAGAACCCGGACGCCTGGAGCGACGTGAAAGAGGTGTTGCCGCTGCTGCAGCAGTCACGCTGGCATCGCAAGGTGCGCTATGGCTATGCCCGTGGCGGCGAGGCGCGCAACTATGTCAACAACGTGCGCCAGTACTACCAGAGCCTGCTCTGGCTCGACAACGAACAGCAGAAGGCCCATCGTCGGGAGGAGCTGGACGAGGACGACAGCAGCGAGCCGGACGTGCCGGCACAGCGTCCGGCCATCATCGCCGAAGTGGTCAAACAGATCATCACCCCCTAGCCTCGCCGGGGGTGTGTTTTCCTGCTCTGTTCTCTGTTACCATCCTTGGGTATACGAGGGGCGCGGGAGCGAACTTATTGCAATGTATTCATTGCGTTGCAGTTCCTGCCAAGGGCCCTTTCGGCCCCACGCAAGACCAGGGAGGAGAACAGGATGCGAGCACGCAGAAGAGCCATGTTGGCCCGAAAAACCAAATGTGCCTGGAGCCCGAGACGCAAGCTCAAGCTGGCCGACATGAAACGCAAGATCTGGCACAGAAACCGCTCCTTCACGCTGCTGATAGCGGAGCACACAGTATAAACCCGGCATCAGCCGGGTTTTTTATGCCTTGTCAGGCTGCGCTTCAAACAGAACGGTGCGCTTGGAGACCAGGGTGTTGCAGTGGTTGCAAAAATAATCCACCGCGCCGCAAGCCCGAAGCCGCTCCAGCTCCTGCCCGCAGGCAGGACACAGGGCCCGGATGCGATAACGGGCCTGACACTGGCCACACGTCGTCTCGCGGCTGCGGCTGCGGCTGTCCAGTTCGCCCTGACAGGCAGGGCAGGTCAGCGTGTTCATTCTCTTCTCCTCTTTACGTCACTGTGCACCGGCATTACCCGCAGCCCCTCCCCCGGTTTGTCTGCCCTGAAGAGGGCCACCAAGGAAAACGGCTGCCGGTAAGGGCAGCCGCAGGGCTTTATTTCTTCGCTTTGGCCTTGAGCAGGCGCTTGCGCTGGCGCTCCTGGCTCAGTGTCAGGGTGTTCTTCTTGCCCTCGAACGGGTTGACCGACTCCTGGAACTCCACCCGGATCGGGGTCCCCATGATCTTCAACGACTTGCGGAAGTAGTTGATGAGGTAGCGCTTGTAGGAGTCCGGCAGGTCGTTGAGCTGGTTGCCGTGGATCACGATGCGCGGTGGGTTGTAACCACCGGCGTGGGCATACTTCAGCTTGACCCGGCGACCATTCACCATGGGCGGCTGGTGATCTTCCTGGGCCATCTGCATGATGCGGGTCAGCATGGCGGTGCTGGTTCGGCGGGTCGCGGACTCGTAAGCCTCGTTGATGGATTCGAACAGGTGACCAACGCCGCTGCCGTGCAGGGCGGAGATGAAGTGCACCCGGGCGAAGTCGATGAAGCCCAGACGTCTGTCCAGCTCGTTCTTGACGTCCTCTTTCACCTTCTGATCCAGGCCGTCCCACTTGTTGACCACCAGTACCACGGAGCGGCCGCTGTTGAGCACGAAGCCGAGGATGCTCAAGTCCTGATCCGTGATGGTCTCCCGGGCGTCAATGACCAGCAGGCAGACGTTGGCATCTTCAATCGCCTTGAGCGTCTTGATGACGGAGAACTTCTCCACCGTCTCGTGCACCTTGCCACGGCGACGCACGCCGGCGGTGTCGATGACCACGTATTTCTGATCGTCGCGCTCCATGGGGATGTAGACGGAGTCGCGGGTGGTACCCGGCATGTCGTAGACGATGACCCGATCTTCACCCAGCATGCGGTTGGTCAGGGTGGATTTGCCAACGTTGGGACGACCGACGATGGCGAACTTGATGGGCAGGTCGGCGAACGGCGTCTCCTTGGTGTCTTCCCGGGTGTCGAGCTCACCGGCAGCCACCATGCGCAGCAGGGCCTCTTCGTCGAACTCCTCCAGCTCCTCTTCCTCTTGTGCCTGGGTGGCAGAGCCGACCAGGGTCTCGAGGTGAGGGGCCAGGGCCAGCTCCAGTAGGCTCAGTACGCCACGGCCGTGGGCGGCCGCCATCTGGTAGACCTCGCCCAGGGCCAGACCGTAGAACTCGGACACCGCGGAGTCACCGTCGATGCCGTCGGTCTTGTTGGCCACCAGAAACACCTTCTTGTGGGTCTTGCGCAGGTGCTCGGCGATGGCCTGATCCGCCGCGGTGAGACCGGCACGGGCATCCACCATGAAGAGCACCACATCGGCCTCTTCGATGGCCAGCAGGGACTGCTCGGCCATCTTCAGCTCGATCCCCTCCTCGGTGCCATCGATACCGCCGGTATCGACCACGATAAATTCCAGCTCGCCCAGCTTCGCCTGGCCATATTTGCGGTCCCGGGTCAGGCCGGGGAAGTCGGCAACCAGGGCATCCCGGGTACGGGTCAGGCGGTTAAACAGGGTGGATTTCCCCACGTTGGGGCGGCCCACCAGGGCAACTACAGGAGTCATAAAAGCCTCATTCTCAAGACGACAAAGGCTCCGGGTCCGAAGACCAGGAGCCGGATATTCACATTATCGGACGATCAAGGACGCTTGAGGGCGTACAACTTGCCGTCACGGCTCTGCACATACAGGGTGTCACCCTCCACCAGCGGAGCGGCATAGAGACCACTGCTGTCGAGCTGCTGCATGGCCTTGATGGTCCCGTCGGTACGGTCCAGCCAATACAGGTAACCTTCCACATCGCCGACCACCACATAGTCACCCAGGATGACGGGGGCGGTCACGGTGCGGTTTTCCAGCTGGGTGTTGGACCACAGCTCGAGACCGTTGCGGCGATCGACCGCAAACAGATGGCTGCGGCTGTCGGTCAGCACGATGGCATTGCCGGTCACCGCCATGTCGCGATAACCGGAATACTTGCGCTTCCACACTTCGTCGCCGCTCATCAGCTTGCGCGCCATCAACTGGCCGTTGTAGGCGATGGCGTAGAGCTCATCACCGGCAATCAGCGGGCTGGCATCGACGTCCACCATCCGATCCAGCTCGGTGGCGCCGCGCGGGTCAGCCACCTTGGATTGACGCACCGGCTGGCCGTTGCTCAGCAGGGCGATGCCCACCTTGCCATCGGCGCGGCCATAGATGACGGCACCGTTGGTGATGATGGGGGCGCCGGCACTGCGCAGGGTCAGGGGCGGCTGCTCTTCGGACAGGGTCCACTGCAGCTTGCCCTCGTCGGTATCGAGCGCCACCAGGCGACCGGAGGTGGTCAGCACCACCACGCGGCCATCCTCGACGGCGGGGCTCGCCACCACTTCCCCCGGCACCGTAGTCTGCCACAGCACTTCGCCGTTGGCCTCGTTCAGGGCGTAGACCACCCCGTTTTCGGACCCGAGGAACAGCTTGCCGTAGCGGGAAACCAGGCCGCCGGAGAGACGGGCGCTGCGCTTGTCGGCGTTGATGGGCAGATCTGCCAGATCCACGCTCCACAGCTCCTTGCCGCTCTCGCGCTCGAAGGCGGTCACATCGCCATCACGGGCCGCTGCATAGATGCGGTCCTCTTCCACCACCGGCTTGAGCTGGGAGTAGAAGTTGCCGATGCCATCCCCGACCGAGGAGGACCAGGCGGTATCGGCAGTGAACGCGGACTCGACCTTGGGCAGGGGCGCCATGGGGTTGAGATCCTCTTCCGAACTGAACAGGGAGCACCCCTGCAAGGCGAAGGAGACAGCCACCCCCAGCGCCATTCGCTTGTACAGATTACGCATCCGGAGCCTCGCCCGCAGTGACGGCTGGCAGCGCCAGATCATCCATCTTCAGCTTGAGTTCGGCGCTGCTCTGCAGGCCGCCGGCATCCGCCGCCGCCTGATAGGCATCGCGCGCTTCTTCGGCCTTGCCCTGCTTTTGCAGGATGTCGCCGCGCACTTCCGCCACCTGGGCCTTGAAGGCGTCGTTGTTGATCTTGCCAAGCTGGGCCAGGGCCTCGTCAGCCTTGCCCTGATCGTTCAGGACCCGTGCCAGACGCAGGGCGGCGATGGGCTTGATGCTGTCATCGCCACTGGCGGCCACCTGGGTCAGCTGCTCGGCAGCCAAATCCAGCTTGCCCGCCTTGACGGCGGCCGCGGCCAGTTGCAAGGCGGCCAGCTCGGCATAGGCGTCACCCTTGTGAGCGGTAATGAAGCTCTTTGCCTGCTCCAGGGCGGCGTCATCCCCCTTGGCGAGCTGGGCGGTCATCTCGTTGTAAGCCTGGGAGGCGGCTTCCTGGTTGTTCTGCTGCATCTCGTTGTAGTAGCGCCAGCCAAAGAGGCCGACCAGACCGATCACGGTCCCGGCGATCACCGAGGTGCCGTTCTCTTTCCACCAGCTCTTGATGACCTCAACCTGTTGTTCTTCAGTGGTATACACTTCCACAGCTTACTCTCCTTTCGCTGCCAGCAGGGCGATGGCGGCATCGACCGAGACGGTCTGTTGCTCGGCCTGGCCACGCAGATATTTGATGGTGATCTCCCCGCTTTGCACCTCGGTCTCCCCAAGGATCAGGGCAATGGCCGCGCCGCTCTTGTCGGCACGCTTGAGTTGTTTCTTGAAGTTGCCGCCGCCGCAGTGGCTCATGAGGCGCAAGTCCGGCAGGGCATCGCGCAGGCGCTCTGCCAGGGCAAAACCAGCCTGCTCGGTCCCCTCACCCACCATGCAGAGATAGACATCCACCGCCGGGCGGATGTCAGCATTGAGTTCGAGGGTTTCAAGCATCAGCACCAGACGCTCCATGCCCATGGCGAAACCCACCGCCGGGGTCGGCTGGCCACCGAGCTGCTCCACCAGGCCGTCGTAGCGACCACCGGCACAGACAGTGCCCTGGGCCCCCAGGCTGTTGGTCACCCACTCGAACACGGTCAGGTTGTAGTAGTCGAGGCCGCGCACCAGACGCTCGTTCACCTCGAACTGGATGCCGGCCGCCGTGAGCAGGCGCTTGAGCCCTTCAAAGTGAGCCAGGCTCTCTTCGCCCAGGTGGTCGAACAGACGGGGGGCACCTGCCAGGATGGCCTGCACTTTCTCGTCCTTGGAGTCGAGCACCCGCAGGGGGTTGCTGTACATGCGGCGCTGGCTCTCTTCGTCCAGCTCGCTCTTGTACTGTTCCAGATAGGCGACCAGGGCATCGCGATAGGCAGCACGTTCGCTGCTCTGGCCGAGGGTGTTGAGCTGCAAGGTGACGTGATCGCTGATGCCGAACAGACGCCACAGGCGGTGAGTCAGCATGATGAGCTCGGCATCGATGTCCGGCCCGTTGATACCGAACAGCTCGACCCCGAACTGGTGGAACTGGCGATAGCGACCTTTCTGGGGACGCTCGTGACGGAACATGGGGCCCATGTACCACATCCGGCGTTCCTGGTTGTAAAGCAGACCGTGCTCGATGCCGGCACGCACGCAACTGGCGGTCCCCTCCGGACGCAGGCTCAGGCTGTCGCCGTTGCGGTCTTCAAAGGTGTACATCTCTTTTTCGACCACATCGGTCACTTCACCGATGGCACGCTTGAACAGATGGGTCTGCTCGACGATGGGCATGCGCACTTCGCTGTAGCCATAGCTGGCAACGACCTGGCGCAGGATCTGTTCTACTTTCTGCCATACCGGGCTCTGCTCCGGCAGGCAATCATTCATACCGCGAATAGCTTGGATCTGTTTTGCCACGTTGATACTCGAGAAAAAGAGGTAAAATTTGGCCGCATTATAGGGATTTTCGACCCCGAGGTAAAATCGGGTGCCCGGATGCGGGATGTAAAATCAACAACCTAAAGCCGGGGCCACCCCAGGTGGCCCCGTCATGGTTCAACCTTTGTCCACCTGGATCTGGTTGGCCGGATCCAGCATGGCAGCCCGGGCACGGATGCGACGCTCCAGGGTCGGGATCAAATCCTTGTTGTCGAGCCGGTCGACCCGCTGGCCCCCCTCGTAGAAGGCACTCTTGTTGGCGGCGCCCGCAAGGCCGAGATCGGAAACCAGCGCCTCCCCCGGACCGTTCACCACACAGCCGATGATGGAGACATCCATCGGGGTGATGATGTCTTCGAGCCGCTCTTCCAGGGCATTGACCGTGCCGATGACGTCGAACTCCTGACGGGAGCAGGAGGGACAGGCGATGAAGTTGATGCCGCGGGAACGGATGCGCAGGGATTTGAGGATGTCGAAGCCCACCTTCACCTCCTCCACCGGATCGGCGGCCAGGGAGATGCGCAGGGTGTCGCCAATCCCTTCGCTCAGCAACATGCCAAGGCCGATGGCGGACTTGACCGCGCCGGCGCGAAAACCGCCCGCTTCCGTGATGCCCAGATGCAGGGGTTGATCGATCTGCTTGGCCAGTAGGCGATAGGCACCGACCGCCAGGAAGACATCGGACGCCTTGACGCTCACCTTGAAGTTCTGGAAGTCGAGGCGATCCAGGTAATCCACGTGGCGCATGGCGGACTCCAGCAGCGCCTCTGGGGTCGGCTCGCCGTATTTCTCCTGGAGATCACGCTCAAGGGAACCGCCATTGACGCCGATCCGGATGGGGATGTTGTAGTGACGGGCGCAATCCACCACCGCACGCACCCGCTCTTCGTTGCCGATGTTGCCCGGGTTGATGCGCAGGCAGTCGGCCCCGTACTCGGCCACTTTGAGGGCGATGCGGTAGTCGAAGTGGATGTCGGCCACGATGGGGATGCGGGTCTGCTGCTTGATGAGCTTGAACGCTTCCGCCGCCTCCATGGTGGGGACGGAGACCCGGACGATGTCGGCGCCGACCCGCTCGATCCGCTGGATCTGCTCGACGGTAGCGGCCACGTCCGTGGTCTTGGTGTTGGTCATGGTCTGTACCGTGATGGGGGCATCGCCCCCAACCGGCACGTTGCCGACCATGATCTGTCTGGATTTGCGACGAACGATGGGTGATTCGTGTGCGGGCTTTTCGTGAACAGACATGGCGGACTGATTACTCCTGCGGCAGTGAGAAGCGGGCAGTCCGGCCGTTGTTGTAACGGCTCATGTCGAAGGACTTGCCCTGATATTCGAGATTGACCGCCATGGGCGCGCCAATGATGAATCTGAGTGGCTCGGGTCCTTCCAGTACCAGTTCGTCGTTCGCCTTCTTCAGACCGCTGAACAGGGTCTTGCCGTTGGCATCCTTGACGTCCAGCCAGCAATCGGCGGTGAAGCTCATCTTGAGCTGGGGCGCTTTGGCGGGCTCGGTGGTCGTGCTCTCGGCAGTCGAGACCGCGCCGGAAACGTCCGTCGGGACGGCTGCGCTGGCATCCGTAGCGACCACAGGCAGGGTCGCGGTGGCACCGCTCACCACAACCTGGGTGGACACGGCATCGGACGCTGCGGGCAGCACGGGCTCGGCGACCTCCACGGCGGGGGCAACATTCGCTTCCGGCGTATTGACGGTCGCGCTCATCTCGGTCGCCGCCAAGGCGTCGTCACCGGCAGAGCGGCGCGCCGTGCTCTGCCACCACCAGGCGACGGAGAGCCCGATCAGCACCAGGGTCACCAACCAGGTCACCACCTTGAGCCGGCTGTCATTGGCCTGCTGGCGGGAGCGACGGGAGAAGCTCTGCATGTCGATATTGTCGGGGGGAGTCAGTCCCAGCTTTTCGTAGGCGGCGAGGATGGTCTCCTCGGGGATGCCCACGAGCTTGGCATAGGCCCGCAGATAGCCACGAATGAAGGTATGGGACGTGTGCTTGTCATAGGTATCCGCTTCGATGGCGGCGATCAGGGTCAGACGAAGGTGAATGCGGGACGCAACCTGTTCCCGGGTCCAGCCGAGCTGTTCACGGGCGTTGCGCAGCAGCTGGCCTGGGCCCGCTGCCTGGGAGTCGTCTTGGAAATCGTGTGGCTGTTCAGTAGTCATTGGCTAAGTAACGCTTGGCTTGTTGCGAAGTGGGATATTGCCTTACCAGCTCAGTCCCGAATTGGTGAAGTAATGCCGGTTTGTCCATGGCCTGGGCCAGCCGCAGCCGGAGCCAGAGGCTCTCCTCGTTCTCCTCTGCCACGTCGGCAAAGCGCGCGAGGTAAGTCTGGACATCAGGAAGCTTGCCATCTTTCATGGAAAGCTCGGCCATGTCCAGCAATAACCTAGGATTACGGGGATTATACCCCAAGGCCAGACGATAATACTCGCCGGCCTTGTCATTTCTGTGATTTTGCATCGAGCAGAGCGCCGCATTCTCGTAGGTATCGGCGATCTTCACGTAATCGGGCTGGCTGACGGCCTGCAAGAACGCCTTTTCCGCTTCGTCGAAGCGGCCACGGTTGCAGAGGAAGGCGCCATAGTTGTTCATCGCGTCAGCATTGGACGGATCCATGGCCAGCGCTTTCTTGTAGCTCGCCTCGGCGGCCTTGAAATCCGACACCTGCTGGTAGAAATAGGCAAAACCGATGTAGACCTGAGGATTGTTGGGATCGTACTGAAGGGCGCGGTCGAGGTTGAATTTGGCCTGCTCGGCATTGCCCTGGCGCAGATACTGGATACCCAGATCGAGACGAGTCTGGGCGGCGGCCTTGAGGTCGGGACCCACTTCACGCTGGGTCGAATTCTGGCCAGCGTAAGTGGTCTCTGTGACACAGCCTGGCAGCGCACAGAGCGCTGCCACTACGATCAATGTACGGATATCCATTTCCTGTCTATACAATGGCTTAGGAGTTAAACCATTTTGACGGAAATCCCATCCTGTTGCATCCGATTTTTCATGGTGCGCTTGGTGCGGTCAATCACCTCCCCCACCAGCTGCCCACAGGCGGCGTCAATGTCGTCACCGCGGGTCTTGCGCACGATGACGGTCAGGCCGTATTCCATCAGCACCTTGGAGAAACGGTCGATACGGCTGTTGCTCGGCTTGCCAAACGGGTTGCCCGGGAAGGGGTTGAACGGGATCAGGTTGATCTTGCAGGGGGTTTCCTTGAGGACCTTGGCCAGCTCATGGGCATGCTGCATGTCGTCGTTGATGTGGTCGAGCAGCACATACTCCACGGTCACCCGGCCGCCGTTGGCGTTGGACTTGGCCAGATAGCGGCGTACCCCGGCAAGGAAGGACTCGATGTTGTACTTGTCGTTGATCGGCATGATCTCGGAACGCAGCTGGTCGTTCGGCGCATGCAGGGAGATGGCCAGGGCAACGTCGATCTGGTCCCCCAGCATGTCCAGCGCCGGCACCACACCGGAGGTGGAGAGAGTGACACGGCGCTTGGAGATGCTGAAGCCGAAGTCATCCATCATCAGCTTCATGGCCGGTACCACGTTGGCGAGGTTGAGCAGCGGCTCACCCATGCCCATCATCACCACGTTGGTGATGGGACGCTTGCCACCCACCACTTTGGCGGCACGCCACACCTGACCGATGATCTCGGAGACTTTCAGGTTGCGGTTGAAGCCTTGCTGGGCGGTGGAGCAGAAGGTGCACGCCAGGGCGCAGCCCACCTGAGAGGAGACGCACAGGGTAGCGCGGTCCGCTTCCGGAATGTAGACGGTCTCCACCTCCTGATCGCCCACCTGCAGCGCCCATTTGATGGTGCCATCGGCGGAGCGCTGTTCACGGCTGATCTCGGGGGCACGGATCTCGGCAATGGCCTTGAGCCGCTCGCGCAGCGCCTTGTTGACGTTGCTCATCTGATCGAAATCATCACAACCGAAGTGATAGATCCACTTCATTATCTGGTCTGCCCGGAACGGCTTCTCGCCCAACTCGACGAAGAAGGCACGCATGGCATCCCGGTCGAGATCCAGCAGGTTGGTTTTTGTTTCGCTCATCAGGGGCCTCAGCTCACACACTTCATAAATTATCGGCTGACCTACGTCAGGGGGCGGCATTGTACAAATAATGGGTCTGGCTTTCCACCTGGAGAATAAGTGGATATTGGCAGGATGACCAAAAAACAAAAGGGAGCCGAAGCTCCCTTGGTCACCAGCAGACAACATCAGCCGCGCGGGCAGATCTCGTCGTCGGAAAAGAAGTAGGCGATTTCACGGGCGGCAGAGGCCGGGGCATCGGAGCCATGGACGGCGTTGCGATCGATGCTCTCGGCGTAGCAGGCGCGCAGGGTGCCTGCCAGAGCCTCTTTCGGGTTGGTGGCGCCCATGATTTCACGGTGACGGCGGATGGCGTCTTCACCTTCCAGCACCTGTACCATGACGGGGCCAGAGGTCATGAAACCGACCAGAGCATCATAAAACGGCTTGCCCTGGTGCTCGGCGTAGAAACCGGCGGCCTGTTCGCTGGTCAGGTGCAGCATCTTGGCGGCAACCACTTTCAGACCGGCGCTTTCGAAGCGGCTGTAAATGGCTCCAATCAGGTTCTTGCTGACCGCATCCGGCTTGACGATGGAGAAGGTACGTTCGATAGCCATTGAGTTCTTTCCTTAACTACAGAGTTTTATTGTAGGAATCCATGTTCGGCGGCGATTATACGTAAACAAAAAACGAAATAACACACAAAAAATCAACTTTTTGTTAAACAAAAGAATCCTTGAAACAACATGGTGACTCATCTTGTGCCAGGGCAGAGAGAAAAAATGTGCGCTTGCGCACGATCGGCATGCTAATGCCTCAAAACCGTATCAATTGCTCAGCAAAGCAGCACTGGAAAGGGCACCCTGAGGTGCCCTTGTGATGCCGCTCACTGACTCAGCGCGTCTCCGCCAGCAGGGTATGGGCGATGGTGCGCATCCCCAGGGTATTGGCCCCGGGCGCCCACAGACTGTCGCCATTTTCGCTGAAGCAGGCGGCGAGATCGACATGCAGCCAGCCTCTTCCCTCATCAGGGACAAAGCGGGAGAGGAAGCCGGCCGCATTGGAGGCCCCCCCCGGTCCGCCGCCCGGCACGGGGCGGCTGTTGGCGGTGTCGGCATAGTGGGACGGGCACTGCTGGCGATGCCAGGGCTCCAGCGGCAGCGGCCATGCTGGCTCCTGCTCCGCATCCGAATAGGCCATGGCGCGGCTCACCAGCCCCTTGTCGAGGCCAAACAGGGCGTTGTAACGCCCCCCCAGCGCCATCACGGCCGCCCCGGTGAGGGTGGCGGCGTCGATGATGAGCGGCGCACCAGACTCGCCGGCCAGTTGCAAGCCGTCGGCCAGGATCAGACGCCCTTCGGCGTCGGTGTTGACCACCTCCACCGTGGTGCCGTTCTTGTAGGTGAGGATGTCACCCAGCTTGTAGGCATGGCCGGATACCAGGTTCTCGGCGCAGCAGAGGATGAGCTTCACCCGCTTGTCGAGGCCACGCAGAATAGCCAGCGCCAGCGCACCGGTGACGATGGCGGCGCCGCCCATGTCGTGTTTCATGGTCAGCATGCCCTGGGAGGTCTTCATGGAGTAGCCGCCGGAATCGAAGGTGATCCCCTTGCCCACCAGGGCGGCCGCTACCGGCGCCTTGGGATCCTTGCCCGGATTGAAATCCAGCTCCAGCATCACGGGCTCGCGGTCACTGCCACGACCCACTTGATAGAGACCGACCCAGCCCGCCTGTTGCAGCGCCTCTCCCTTGAGGATGCGATGGCTGATCCGGTCCGGTGCCAGCTCGGTGAGGAAGGCGGCGGCTTCGACCGCCAGCTCCAGCGGCCCCAGCTGCTCCGGGGTGGCGTTGGTCATCTCCCGCACCCAGCGCCCGCACAGCCAACGCGCCTCCAGCTCCTCCCTGTCCTCCTCGGACGAAGTGGCCCACTGCAACCCCACTTCCGCCTTGGGCGTCTGCAGCCCTTGGGCAAAGGCCCACTGCTGCTCCCGCTCCCAGTGGCCAGCCAGGACCACCTGCTGGATCCCCTGGCTGCACAGGCGTCGCGCCGCCTGCTGGATATCCAGCAAGGGAGTGGCGCTCACCAGATGGATCACCATGCCGTCGGCACGGTGGGAGAGCAGTGCCCCCTCCCCCCACTCGGCCGGTGCAAACTCTCGGCTCAACCAGACGTTCATGCGCACACCTCCTGCAACCAGCGGGCAATCGTGCGAAGACCATGGCCCTTGGCCCCGGTCGCCCAGAGCTCATTGCCCGACTTCTGATAGGAAGCGGCCAGGTCCAGGTGCACCCAGCCCTTGCCTTCGTCACGGACGAAGCGCGACAGGAAAGCCGCTGCCGTGGTGGCGCCGGCAGTGCCTTCGGCGGATGCCACATTGCCCAGCTCGGCAAAGGCCGAGGTGAGCTGGCCTGCGTGCCAAGGTTCGAGCGGCAGCGGCCAGGCCTTCTCGTTTTCGGCGTTGGCGGCAGCCAGCGCGCGCACCTGCTCCGCCTCATCGAGAGCAAACACGGCGTTGTAGTCGCGGCCCAGCGCGGTCTTGGCGGCGCCGGTCAGGGTGGCAGCGTCGAGGATGTAGGCAGCCCCGCTTTCGCTGGCGGCCAGCAGGCCGTCTGCCAGCACCAGGCGACCTTCCGCGTCGGTATTCTGGATCTCGACCGAGATGCCGTTGCGATAAGTGAGGATGTCGCCGAGCTTGAAGGCGTGGCCGGAGACCAGGTTCTCGGCGCAGCAGAGGATGAGCTTGACCCGCTTGTTCAGGCCACGGCTGATGGCCAGCGCCAGGGCGCCGGTCACCATGGCGGCGCCGCCCATATCGGACTTCATCGGCAGCATGTTGTCGGAGGACTTCATGGAGTAGCCGCCGGAATCAAAAGTGATCCCCTTGCCCACCAGCGCCGCGACCACGGGGGCGTTGGCATCCCCAGTCGGGTTGTAGTCGAGCTCCAGCAGCACCGGCTCGCGCTCGCTGCCACGGCCCACCGACCAGATCCCGATATAACCCGATTCACGCAAGGCTTCGCCAGCGGTGATGCGGGCGGTCACCTTGTCACCGCCGAGGCTGCGAATGAGCAGCAGAGCGGACTCCGCCAGGCTCATGGGGTAGATGGCTTCCGGGCAGCCGTTGGTCACCTCTCGCACCCAGTGGGTCGCTTTGAGCAAGGCGGCGAGTTCGGCCGCTTCCTGCTCGCTCTGTTCACCAAAATCGAGCTCGCGAACCCCCTTGGCGGCATAGAAGCCCTGGGCAAAGGCGTAACGACGCTCCCCATTCCACCCCTCGCCCACCAGCTTGATGCGCTTGATGCCGCTCGACTCGAGGCGTCTGGCACCGCGCTGGATGGCGCGCAGCGCCTCCTTCTCCTGGCCAGCGGCCAGATGGAGATGGGCCTCGTCCCCGTTGAAACTGAGCAGGGCACCCTCGCCCCACTGGGCGGCGGCAGCCTGGGACGACAACCTTACGTTCATCATGTCAGCCATGTTCTCTTGCTTCCTTTTTATTGGCACTTTCATCAACGAATAGGGAAATCACGGGCACAAAAAAGGCCGCTCCCTCAAGGGTCACGGCCTTCACCATATCATTACTGCACCATGAGATGCTGCACGCGCAATTCACTCATGTGTAATTAAGGGGTCATCAGTGGCGCTCGGACGCCAGATTCAGGGTGTACTTGGGCAGTTCCACCACCAGATCCTCGTCCGCCAGTCTGGCCTGGCAGCTGAGACGGGATTCCGGCTCCAGCCCCCACGCCTTGTCCAGCATGTCGTCTTCCAGCTCGTCGCTCGGCTCGAGGGAGTCGAACCCTTCCCGCACCACGCAGTGGCAGGTAGTACACGCACAGGACTTCTCGCAAGCGTGCTCGATCTCGATGCCATTGCGCAGCGCGATATCCAGAATGGTTTCACCGGTCGCACCTTCGAGGGCTGCGCCGTCCGGACAGAGCTCGGGATGGGGCAGAATAATCAGTTTTGGCATATCACACCTTGTTGACGTTTTGTCCGGTCAGCACCTTGCGGATGGAGGCATCCATCCGGCGGGCTGCAAATTCGCCACTGGCAGCATCCGCCGCCTCGATGGCCTCTTTGATCTGGTTGGTGGTGCCCGTGCTGCGCATGGTCAGCAGATGGGCGATGGCGGCATCCAGCTCGGCCCGCTCGGCGGGGCTCAATAAAGCCTCGCCATCGGCGGCCAGGGCGGCGTTGAGGCTCTCGACCACCCGGTCGGCCTCGACCTGCTGCTCCGCCAGCATACGGGCGTCCATGTCCTGCTGGGCATTGGCGATGGAAGCGCTCAGCATGTTGAGGATGTCATCTTCCCCCAGCCCGTAGGAGGGCTTGACCTGGATCTCGGCCTGCACGCCGGAGGATTTCTCCATGGCGCTGACCGACAGCAGACCGTCCGCATCCACCTGGAAGGTGACGCGAATGTGGGCGGCGCCGGCCGCCATGGGCGGAATGCCGGTCAGGGTGAAGCGGGCCAGGGAGCGGCAATCCGCCACCAACTCGCGCTCCCCCTGCACCACGTGGATGGCCATTGCGGTCTGGCCATCCTTGAAGGTGGTGAACTCCTGGGCGCGGGCCACCGGAATGGTGGTATTGCGCGGGATCACCTTCTCGGCGAGGCCGCCCATGGTCTCTAACCCTAAGGAAAGCGGGATGACGTCCAGCAGCAGCATCTCGGCGTCGGGCTTGTTGCCCACCAGGATGTCGGCCTGGATGGCGGCACCGATGGCCACCACCTTGTCAGGGTCGATGCTGGTCAAGGGGGTGCGGCCGAAGAACTCGCCCACCCGCTCGCGCACCAGCGGCACCCGGGTCGAGCCACCGACCATCACCACTTCCAGCACCTCTTCCTGCTCGAGACCCGCATCGCGCAGGGCGCGCCGACAGGCCTGCAGGGTGCGCTTGACCAGGGGCTGGATCAGCTCGTCAAACTGGCTGCGGGTGACGGTACCCTGCCAGCCGGCAAAGGTGCAGGTAACGGCATCGGCATCGGTGAGGCCGTGCTTGATGCTGGCCGCCGCATCCAGCAACTCGCGCTGGGTACGGGCATCGAGCTGACCGGACAACCCGGCTTGCTCTTTGAGCCAGTCCGCCAGCAGATGGTCAAAATCGTCACCACCGAGTGCCGAGTCGCCACCGGTGGCCATCACCTCAAACACCCCGCGATGCAGACGCAGGATGGAGATATCGAAGGTTCCGCCACCCAGGTCATAGACGGCGATCACCCCTTCCTGGCCGGAGTCGAGGCCATAGGCGATGGCCGCCGCGGTGGGCTCGTTCAGCAGGCGCAGTACGTGCAGACCGGCCAGTCTGGCCGCGTCCTTGGTACCCTGACGCTGGGCATCGTCAAAATAGGCGGGCACCGTGATGACCACGCCGTCGAGGTCTCCCCCGAGGGACGCGGCACCGCGCTCGGCCAGTTTTTTCAGGATCTCGGCAGAGACCTGCACCGGATTGACCAGCCCCTGGCGGGTCTGCAATTGCGGCATGCCGTTGTCGGCCGCCACGAATTGATAGGGTTGCTGGCGGGTATCGATGTCGGCCAGCGCCTTGCCCATCATCCGCTTGACCGAGACGATGGTGTTGTGGGGATCGAGGGCCGCCTCACGCTTGGCATCGAAGCCAACCCGGATGGTATCGGCCTGGTAATGGACCACGGAAGGCAGCAGATCACGCCCCTGCTCGTCACAGAGGGTGTCGGCCTGGCCGCTGCGCACGGCGGCGACCAGGGAGTTGGTGGTGCCAAGATCGATGCCGACGGCACGTTTATGCTGGTGAGGCGCGGCGCTCTGGCCTGGCTCGGCAATTTGCAGTAATGCCATGGGTAATCACAATTCCTGCGTTAGAGGGTCAAGACTCGAACAGCGAGTCTTCGAATCGTTCCAGCTCCTCGAGGAGCTTGTCGACAAATTTGAGCTTGCGAACGCAATCCGCCGCCTGCAGATCCTCACCCCTGGTGAGAGAGTCGGCCAGCCGTTGCATCAACGCCTGGTGATCATGCCTGATCTCCTGGCGAAAATCCTTGATGGCCCCCTCAGGGTCGGCGTCGCCCTTGAGATCAGCCAGCCGCTCTCGCCACTCCAGCTGTTGCATCAGAAAGGCAGGATCTTGCAGTGTCTGCTGCTCGCCGCGAATATCGGTGCCCCGCAAGGAGAGCAGGTACTCGGCTCGGCGCAAGGGGGTCTTGAGGGTGGTAAACGCATCGTTGATCTGGGCAGCACGCTGCACGGCAGCCAGCTGCTCCCGCTCGGGGGCAGTCGCAAAACGATCGGGATGGAACTGGGTCTGCAACTGACGATAGGTGTCAGCCAGTTGGCGAGTATCGAGCTCGAAGCCCTCAGCCAGCCCGAACAGCTCGAAATGATTCATCCTTCATCCTCAGACAATAGCGCTGGGAGTGCAACCACACTCGTCTTGAACTTGAAAGCAGTGGCATGGACTGGCGTCCACACCACTGTGTTGATGAGCAAGGTGTTGATCACAAGAGACTCGCCGCAACAGGGCTCACCCTTGTGGCTGCGAGGCGTTGCAAACATGGGCGATCGGTCAATCGAACCACTTACACGCTGAAGCTTTCGCCACAACCACATTCGCCCTTGGCATTCGGGTTGTTGAACTGGAAGCCCTCGTTGAGGCCTTCCTTCACGAAGTCCAGCTCGGTGCCATCCAGGTGGATCAGGCTCTTGGCATCCACGATGATCTTGACGCCTTTCTGCTCGAACACCTGATCCTCGGCAGCCAGCTCATCCACGAACTCGAGCACATAGGCAAGGCCAGAACAGCCGGTCGTCTTGACGCCGAGGCGCAGGCCGATGCCCTTGCCCCGGTTGATCATGAAGGAGGAAACCCGCGCCGCTGCGGCATCTGTCATGGTTATGGCCATACTGCTCTCCGGACCTTAAAGACCTTTCTTCTGCTTGTAATCGGCGATGGCGGCCTTGATGGCATCCTCCGCCAGAATGGAGCAGTGGATCTTCACCGGCGGCAGCGCCAGCTCTTCGGCGATGTCGGTGTTCTTGATACCGGCCGCTTCGTCCAGGGTCTTGCCCTTGACCCACTCGGTCACCAGGGAGCTGGAGGCGATGGCGGAACCACAGCCGTAGGTCTTGAACTTGGCATCTTCGATGATGCCATCGTCGCTGATCTTCAGTTGCAGCTTCATGACGTCACCACAGGCCGGTGCACCGACCATGCCGGTGGCGACGCTGGGATCGTTCTTGTCAAAACCACCGACGTTGCGGGGATTCTCGTAGTGGTCGATTACTTTTTCACTGTAAGCCATATCTAACTCCTGCTAATTCCGTTGTTCACCAGACCCTTGCCATGCTGGCAAGGATCAGTGATGTGCCCATTCGACCGTGTTCAGATCGACGCCATCCTTGAACATCTCCCACAGGGGGGACATCTCGCGCAGACGACCGATAGAGTCGCAGATGAGCTTGATTGCGTAGTCGATCTCTTCTTCGGTGGTGAAGCGACCGATGCTGAAACGGATGGAGCTGTGTGCCAGCTCGTCGTTCAGACCCAGGGCGCGCAGCACGTAGGAAGGTTCCAGGCTGGCCGAGGTACAGGCAGAACCGGAAGAGACCGCCAGATCCTTCAGTGCCATGATGAGGGATTCCCCTTCCACATAGGCGAAGCTGACGTTCAGGTTACCCGGTACACGCTGATCCAGATCCCCGTTGATATAGACTTCTTCGATGTTCTTGATGCCATCCCACAGACGCTGGCGCAGGGCCATGATGTGCTGGCTCTCGCTCGCCATCTCTTCCTTGGCGATGCGGAAGGCTTCCCCCATGCCGACGATCTGGTGGGTTGCCAGGGTACCGGAGCGCATGCCGCGCTCGTGGCCACCGCCGTGCATCTGGGCTTCCAGACGAACACGGGGCTTGCGGCGCACATACAGGGCGCCAATGCCTTTCGGGCCGTATACCTTGTGGGCGGACATGGAGAGCAGATCAACCTTGAGTGCTTCCACGTCGACCGGGATCTTGCCCACGCTCTGGACGGCGTCCACGTGCAGCAGGATCTTGCGGGAACGGCACAGCTCGCCGATGGCAGCGATGTCTTGCACCACCCCGATCTCGTTGTTGGCGTGCATGATGCTGACCAGGATGGTGTCATCACGCAGGGCGCCTTCGATCTGCTCTAGAGTGAACAGGCCATTGGGCATGGGCTCGAGGTAGGTCACCTCATAGCCTTCCCGCTCAAGTTGGCGGCAGGTATCCAGCACGGCTTTGTGCTCGGTCTTGGAGGTGACGATGTGCTTGCCCTTGCCGGCGTAGAAATGGGCGATGCCCTTGATGGCCAGGTTGTTGGACTCGGTCGCACCGGAGGTAAAGACGATCTCGCGCGGGTCCGCGCCGATCAGCTCTGCCACTTGATTACGGGCCAGATCCACCGCCTCTTCGGCCTGCCAGCCGAAACGGTGGGAACGGGAGGCTGGGTTGCCGAACAGGCCGTCCATGGTGAGGCACTGCATCATTTTTTCTGCGACACGCGGGTCCACCGGACAGGTTGCCGAATAATCAAGGTAAATAGGCAGTTTCATCTTTTTCTCCGTTACGACGGGGTCACACAGCGACTCGTCGTGGAAAGCACGTTTATAGTTGGACTTTCAAGCTCACATCACCGCGTTCGGCCCGATCAACCAGGGACAACACGGTCTTCATTTGTTCATCTTGCTTGCCGGCGATACGGCGCACATCGGCCTGACCAACCAGCTCGGCCAGGGTGATATCCCCCAGGAAACTGGAGATGCGTTCGCTCAGATCCCGCCACAAGGAGTGGGTCAGGCACTGGGTACCACCGTGGCAGCCCCCTTTGCCGAGGCACTTGGTCGCATCGACCGATTCATCGACCGCGGTGATCACCTGACCGACCGAAATCTCGCCAGGGGCCAGACCGAGGCGATAGCCGCCACCGGGGCCACGTACGCTGCTCACCAGACCATGCTTGCGCAGACGGGCAAACAGTTGTTCCAGATAGGACAAGGAGATGCCCTGGCGCTCTGAAATATCAGCCAGGGGCACGGGCCCCTGCTCTGCATGCAACGCCACGTCGAGCATGGCTGTCACCGCGTAACGTCCTTTTGAGGTCAGTCTCATATGCCTTACCGTCTTGCGAACCAATCAATATGTGGCATATGGTCACATACCCGACTAAATCAGTCAAGTATATGCTTGAGTAAATCAGTCGGGATTAATCCTGTACCCTGGACTTCTGGACAGAGGTGAGAATGCCCCGCAGGATGTTCAACTCCACCGCTTCGGGTCTGGCCCGATTGAATAGACGACGCAGTTTGCTCATCACATGGCCTGGATGGTCATCGGCAATGAATCCCGTCTTTTGCAGCGTCTGCTCCAGATGCTGATAAAACCCTTCCAGTTGCTGGGCGCTTGGGTACTCGACCCGCTCATCCTCCGGGGCCGAATGCTCCTGGTTCTGTACTTCCAGCCAGCGCATCCGCACCTCGTAACAAAGGGTCTGCACTGCCATGGCCAGATTGAGGGAGCTGTATTCTGGATTGGCGGGAATGGCCACATGGAAGTGGCATTTTTGCAGTTCGTCATTGGTGAGACCGGTGCGTTCACGGCCAAACACCAGCGCGACCGGGTGCTCCATGCCCTCGGCAACCAGCTTCTCGCCCGCTTCACGGGGATCCAGCATGGGCCAGCTCAAGGTGCGGGAACGGGCACTGGTGCCGATGACCAGACCACAGTTGGCAATGGCTTCATCCAGGGTCGGCACGATACGGGCGCGAGTCAGGATATCGCTGGCCCCCGCTGCCAGGGCGACGGCCTCCTCATCCGGCTGGGCCTGGGGATCGACCAGCACCAGTTGAGTCAGCCCCATGGTCTTCATGGCCCGCGCCGCGGATCCCATGTTGCCGGTGTGAGAGGTGTTTACCAACACGATACGAATCTGATCCAACATCCCCAGTCAATCTTCAGTCAAAAATGGCGCGCAATTGTAACATAACCAATCGCTATTTTGGCACCGCTTCCGACCAGGCATTTCTGCACAAACAGACAGATGATACATCCCCACCCTGCGTGGTCACGCTGACAGTGGGGTACTGCGGCTCAAGTTCACCTGTTCCGCAGCACTCGGGCAAGAAAACGGCTCAGCTCATTGTCGCGGCAGTGGGCACGTGCGTCTCGCGGGCCCGCTCGATAAAGGTCGCCAGATCCATCAGGGGGTATTTCATCAATCCCAGCCCGTCCAGATCCAGGCTGTCCATCAGGTTTTTCACCTCCAGACCCAACTCGGTGTTCCCTTCAATCTTCAGCTTGCGCTGGAAGAAGAGGGAATCCGGGTCTTCACGGCGCCCAGCGATCAGAACAAGATCCTGGCTATTGCCGCTGAAACAGACATCGGCATGCTCACACTTCCTTGCCACCACCAATTTTCCCTCCCGCTCGCTGATAAACCAGCAGAGCTCCAGATCAGAGACTTCGACCTTGAGCCACTTGCCTGCCAGAAATTCAAAGTCGCCATCTGTGATGGCCTCTTTGAACACGCTGGCCAGCAGGCGCTCCATCAGGTTCTTCTGCAAGGAAAATGGCACCAGTTTGAGAGGATGGCGCAGAATGTGGGGAGCCTGTTCGACCAGGCGACGTTGCAGTTGTTGAAACACGATAAACTCCCAGTTTTTTGCGCATTCAAGCACAGGGCCGCAGCCATGATCCTGTTGGAAATCAAACTTGTGCCCACTTACCTCAAGAAGGGTAAAGCCACACAAAGCTGCCTCAGGTCAAAAAGTGGAAGGACGCCGGTGAATACAATCGGGCCACTTTTGCATTTTTTGCCCTCTCGGAGCGTACCCGATGGAATTACTCTGTCCGGCAGGCAGTTTGCCAGCACTGAAAACAGCCGTGGATAACGGGGCCGATGCGGTCTATATCGGCTTCAAGGATGACACCAACGCCCGCCATTTCGCCGGGCTCAACTTCACCGACAGCAAGCTGGAAAGAGCGGTTGACTATGTACACCAGCATGGCCGCAAGCTGCACATCGCCATCAATACCTTTGCCCACCCGGGCTCCGATGCCCGCTGGAAGCAGGCCGTGGACAAAGGGGTGGCGCTCGGTGCCGATGCCCTGATCATCGCCGATCTCGCCGTGCTCGATTATGCCAGCCGCCGCCATCCCGACATGGAGCTGCATGTCTCGGTCCAGGCCAGCGCCACCAACGCCGCTGCCATCCGCTTCTACCAGCAGCACTTCAACGTCGGCCGGGTGGTGCTGCCGCGGGTGCTCTCCATGCATCAGGTCAGGCAGCTGGCCCGCGAGACCGACGTCGGCCTTGAGGTGTTCGCCTTCGGCAGCCTCTGCATCATGGCGGAGGGGCGCTGCTACCTCTCCTCCTACATGACCGGCGAGAGCCCCAACACCGTCGGCGCCTGCTCACCGGCCAAGTTCGTGCGCTGGGAGGAGACCCCGAGCGGCCTCGAATCCCGCCTCAACGAGGTGCTGATCGATCGTTACGGCCCGGGGGAAAACGCCGGCTACCCGACCCTGTGCAAGGGGCGCTTCGAGGTGGATGGCCAGACCTATCACGCGCTTGAGGAGCCCACCAGCCTCAACACCCTTGGCCTCCTGCCCGAGCTGTTCCAGACCGGCATCCAGTCGGTCAAGATCGAGGGACGCCAGCGCAGCCCCGCCTATGTGGAGCAGGTGACCCGGGTCTGGCGCGCCGCCATCGACGCCTATCAGGCCAACCCCGAGGCCTATCAGGTCAAGGCTGAGTGGGATGCCCAGCTCGCCCGCGTCTCCGAGGGGAGCCAGACCACCCTCGGTGCCTATCATCGCCAGTGGCAATAAGGAGCCCTGTTCATGAAATTCTCACTCGGGCCCTTGCTCTTCTACTGGCCCAAGGCCGACACCCAGGCCTTCTATCAGGCGGCCGCCGCCAGCCAGGCCGACATCGTCTATCTGGGGGAAACCGTCTGCAGCAAGCGGCGCGAACTGAAAGTGGATGACTGGATTGCCCTCGCCCGTCAGGTGGCGGGCTCCGGCAGGCAGGCGGTGCTCTCCACGCTGGCGCTGATCTCTGCCCCCTCCGAGCTCAAGGAGGTCAAGCGGCTGGTCGACAACGGCGCGCTGATGATCGAGGCCAACGATCTGGGGGCCGTCCAGCTCGCCAGTGAAGCCGGGCTGCCGTTCGTCTGCGGCCCCGCCATCAACGCCTACAACGCCGACGTGCTGCGCATGCTGCTCAAACAGGGAATGCAGCGCTGGGTGATGCCGGTGGAGCTCTCCCGCGACTGGCTGATGCAGCTCAATCAGGATCTGGGCAGGGAGCGCCAGCAGTTCGAGGTGGAGGTGTTCGCCTATGGTCATCTGCCGCTCGCCTACTCGGCACGCTGCTTCACCGCCCGCTCCCTCGACCGGCCCAAGGACAACTGCGAACTGGCCTGCATCCACTACCCCACCGGCCGGCTTGCCAGCAGCCGCGAGGGGCAGAAGGTGTTCAACCTCAACGGCATCCAGACTCAGTCCGGTTACTGCTACAACCTGGGCAACGAGCTCAAGGGGATGGAGGGGCTGGTGGATGTAGTGCGCCTCTCGCCCGAAGGCATGGAGACCCTGACGATGCTGGAGCGCTTCAAGGCCAACGAACAGGGGATGGCCCCCCTGCCCCTGCAGCAGGAGCGGGACTGCAACGGTTACTGGCGCCAGATCCCCGGCATGAGCCTGGTGGAGTAGCGGTACAACCCGTGTAACCAGACAGCAAAAAGGCCTCGTCAAGAGGCCTTTTTCATGGGGTTCAAACCCGTTTAGTCACGCTTTGCCGCTCTTGCCCTGGGCTCCGGGTGGCTGGGGCTTGCGCGCCATCAGTTCCAGCTCCAGCAAGGCATAGCGATGCTCGATGAAGTCATAGACGTTGTTGGCCAGCGCCAGCTTGAAGTAGCTGATGGCTTCCTTGCGGTTACCCTTGGCCAGCTCGAACTTGCCGAGGTAGAAGTAGGTCTCGCACAGGCGCTCGGCGAGCTCCCTGTTGTCCTTGACCCCTTTCACCACGTTGCTCATCAACTGGGTGGCATTGATGTCGCCCGTATAGAGGCGCACCAGATCCCAGTTCCAGGCGTCGTCGTCATACTTGTTGAGCCGCTCGCGCATCCGGCTCATGGCCGCCGGTCCGTTGAGCTTCTGCTCGGCCAGATAGAGCCAGATCACCCGATAAGGGTCTTCTGGTTGCGCCTCGTAGAAGCGCTTCATATCCGCCGCGGCAAGCTCGGGGCGATTGCCGTAATAGAGCGCGATTCCCCGGTTGAGATAGGCGTAGTCGTAATCCGGGGCGAGCTCCAGGGCGGAGTCGAACGCCTCATAGGCCTCGTCGTAGTTCTGCTGTTGAACCAGATAGACACCGATAAAGTTGTAGGCCTCGGCAAAATCCGGCTTCTCCCGCAGGGCGCGGTTGAAGTCGAGTCGCGCCAGGGAACGCAAGCCCACCCGGTCAAACACCACGGCACGCTCATAAAAGAGTTCTGCCCGCTGTTCGGTCGTCAATTCCATTTCACTGAGCATCTGCCCGAGTCGCGCCAACGCCAACTCGCTCTGGTAGGAGACCTGCAAGGGGGTCGCCAATACCAGTGAAGCGGGTTGCGGCTTGGGAACTTGAGGCGCTTTTACCTGACTGCTACTGCTGCAACCCCACAAGGGGAGCAACAACAGGATACCCGTGAGGTATCCAATCCCTATCCTGACGTTCAATGAACACTCCGACGCTTACGCTTGACCCCGCATATGGTAAAGATCACGGGGCCGTTTGTCATGTGGCGCAGCCCCTCTCCCTCAAATAAATCAGGATTCGACAGGGTATCCGGCATCGCTCCAGCCGCGAAAGCCTCCATCGACGCTGACGACCCGGGAATAACCCATCTTCTGCAGGTTATCCGCCACCAGGATGGAGCGAAATCCCCCACCACAATAGAGGTAGAGTTCGGTGTCGGGATCCGGATACCGGGTCTCGATGTCACGCTCTATCACCCCGCGCCCGAGATAGGTGGCCCCCGGCAGATGGCCCCTGGCCCACTCGCTCTCTTCGCGCACGTCGATCAGATGAAATGCTCGGCCCTCATCCTGCCAGCGCTTGATCTGATGCACATCGGTTTCCTGCACCTGCGGGCGGATGGCCTCTACCAGGGCCAGAAAACGGGGATTGTGTTGCATGGGCTTGCTCCTTGCTTTGGGTAATGGATGCTGGGTTGTGGGGAGCATCATGACTCACCCCGGCCACAAGAGAAAGGGCGCCTTGCGGCGCCCTTGTCTGTTACGGCAGGATCTCTTGCTGATCCGCGCCCTCTTTTTCCACCTGGGTCGGCAGCATGTGCTCCCGCTTGATCCCGAGGAACATGGCTGAGGCGCTCGCCACATAGATGGAGGAGTAGGTCCCGAAAGCCACCCCGATCACCATGGCGATGGAGAAACCGTGGATCAGAGGCCCGCCTTTGAGCAGCAGCGCCACCACCACCACGAAGGTCAACCCCGAGGTGATGATGGTCCGGCTCAGGGTCTCGGTCATGGAGAGGTCCATGATCTCCGCGGTGTCCCCACGGCGTACCTTGCGGAAATTCTCCCGCACCCGGTCGAACACGACGATGGTGTCGTTCAGGGAGTACCCCACCAGCGTCATCAGCGCCGCCAGCACGGTCAGGTCGAACTCGTACTGGAAGTAGGCGAAGATGCCGAGGGTGATGATCACGTCGTGAGCCAGGGAGAGGATGCCCCCCGTGGCCAGACGCCACTCGAAGCGCACCGCCACGTAGATCAGGATACAGAGGATGGAGGCCAGCATGGCCAGGGCACCGTCGGTGGCCAGCTCGTCACCCACGGAGGGACCGACGAACTCGACACGCTTGAGCACGGCGCTCTCGTCGACCAGCTTGGCGGCCGCCAGGACCTCGTTGCCCTGCTGCTCGACCTTGACGCCCTCTTGCGGGGCCATGCGCACCAGCACATCACGGCTGGAGCCGAAGAACTGCAGGGTCGCCCCGTCAATCTTCTGCTGATCCAGCGCCTCGTGCATCTTGTCCAGGCTCACCGACTGCTGGAACCCCACCTCGATGGTGGTACCGCCGGTGAAGTCCAGCCCCCAGTTCAGGCCACGATCGTACAGAACGTAGAGGGCGAGCACCGTCACCAGAGCAGAGAGGACCATACCCAGCTTGGCGAAACGCATGAAGGGGATGGGCTTTTCAAAATGTAGAATTTGAAACATGTCTCTTCCTTAGATCGGCAGCTTGTCGATGCGCCGTCCACCCCAGGCCAGGTTGATGATGGCGCGGGATACCGTGATGGCAGTGAACATGGACGCCGTCAGGCCGATCCCGAGGGTCAGGGCGAAGCCCTTGATGGCACCGGTACCGATACCGAACAGGATCACGCAGGTGATGAGCGAGGTGACGTTGGAGTCGGCGATGGTGGAGAAGGCGCGATCAAAGCCCAGGTGAATGGCTTGCTGCACCCCGCGACCATTGCGGATCTCTTCACGAATACGCTCGTAGATCAGCACGTTCGCATCCACCGCCATCCCCAGCGTCAACACGATACCGGCGATGCCCGGCAGGGTCATGGTGGCCCCCGGGATCATCGACATGATACCGACGATGAGCACCAGGTTCATGGTCAGCGCCAGATTGGCCACCCAGCCGAAGGCACGGTAGTAGATCCCCATGAAGAGCACGATCACCAGCATGGCCCAGCCGATGGCTTCCATCCCGCTGTCGATGTTCTGCTGACCCAGGCTCGGGCCTATGGTGCGCTCTTCGACGATCTGGATGGGGGCAATCAGGGCACCGGCACGCAGCAGCAGCGCCAGGTTGTGGGCTTCGTTGGCATTGTCGATCCCGGTGATGCGGAACTGGCTACCCAGGCGAGACTGGATGGTGGCGACGTTGATCACCTCCTCCTGCTTGCGGAACTTGCGCTTGCCGTCCGGACCAGGCTGACCCACCGGCTTGTACTCGATGAAGACGGTCGCCATGCCCTTGCCAACGTTGTCCTTGGTAAAGTTGGCCATCTTGTTGCCACCCTGACCATCGAGCTTGATGTTGACCTGGGGACGGCTGTATTCATCGAAACCGGACTGGGCACCCACGATGTGGTCACCGGTCAGGATCACGCGCTTTTGCAGTACCACGGGACGACCGTTGCGATCGTTGTAGACCTTGGAGCTCGGCGGCACGCGGCCTGCGGCAGCGGCCTGGATATCGGCAGCCTCATCGACCATGTGGAACTCCAGGGTCGCGGTGGCCCCCAGGATCTCCTTGGCACGGGCGGTGTCCTGGATCCCCGGCAGCTCGACGATGATACGCTCGCCGCCCTGCTGCTGGACCAGCGGCTCGGCCACACCCAGTTCGTTCACCCGGTTGCGGATGATGGTGATGTTCTGCTCGAGGGCATACTTCTTCACCTCTTTGACCTTGGCTTCGCTCAGACTGGCCAGCAGGATGAAGTCATCCCCTTTCTGGTCTGTGGTGAAGACAAGATCCGCATTCTGGCGACGCAGGAAGGAGAGTGCCTTGGCCTGATCGGTCTCGTCACGGAAGACCACCTGCACCTGATCCCCGACCCGGCGTACACCGGAGTAGCGGATCTTCTGGGTGCGCAGCTCGGCGCGGAAATCCTGCACCATCTGTTCCTGCTGCTTGGCCAGCGCTTCGGCCATGTCCACTTCCATCAGGAAGTGCACACCGCCCCGCAGGTCAAGACCGAGCTTCAGGGGCGCCGCGCCGATGGCCTCAAGCCAGGCGGGGGTGGACGGAGCCAGGTTGAGGGCGGTGATGAAATTGTCGCCCAGCTTGTTGGCCACGATGTCGCGCGCCTTGAGCTGGTCTTCGGTGTTGTTGAAACGGATCAGGATGAAGCCGTGCTCGAACGCCGCATGCTTGACCGGGATCTTCGCCTCGTCGAGGGTTTCCTTCACCTGATCGAGGGTTTCTAGTTTGACTTCGGCACCACGGCTGGCAGAGACCTGCAAGGCCGGGTCTTCGCCGTAAAGATTGGGGGCTGCATATAGAAAACCGATGGCGATCACGACGATCACCATCAGGTATTTCCACAGCGGATAGCGATTTAACACGCTGTGCTCCTCGGGAGATTAGAGGGACTGGATAGAACCCTTGGGCAGAACGGCAGAGACGAAGTCACGCTTGATGGTGACCTGGGTCTGATCGTTCAGGGCCAGCACAATGTAGTCGCTGTCGGCGGAAACCTTGGCGATCTTGCCGACCAGGCCACCGGAAGTGAGCACTTCGTCGCCCTTGGAGAGGGAGCTCATCAGATTGCGATGCTCCTTGGCACGCTTGGCCTGGGGACGGTAGATCATGAAGTAGAAGATGAGACCGAACACGGCCAGCATGATGATCATTTCCATGCCACCACCCTGTGCTGCCGGAGCCGCGCCTTCTGCATACGCCTTGGAGATAATGCTCATTTAACAACCTCTTATTGATGTAGATTTGAATACTAACTTATATGTCGTTGTTATTTCACGTCATTTTCAGCCAGTGGAGGCACAGGCTTCCCTTGCCGACGGTAAAACTCAGTTACAAAGTCGTCTAATTTACCCTGCTCGATCGCGTCCCGCAAACCCTGCATCACGCGCTGGTAATAACGCAGGTTGTGGATGGTATTCAGACGGGCACCGAGGATCTCGTTGCACTTGTCCAGATGGTACAGATAGCTGCGGGTGTAGTTCTTGCAGGTGTAGCAATCGCAGTCCGCATCCAGGGTGCTGGTGTCTTCCCGGTACTTGGCGTTGCGGATCTTGACCACGCCATCGGTGGTAAAGAGATGACCGTTGCGGGCGTTGCGGGTCGGCATCACGCAGTCGAACATGTCGATACCGCGGCGCACCCCTTCCACCAGATCCTCCGGCTTGCCCACCCCCATCAGGTAGCGCGGCTTGTCGGCCGGAATTTTCGGGCAGACATGGTCAAGGATGCGATGCATGTCCTCTTTGGGCTCACCCACGGCGAGACCGCCGACCGCGTAACCGTCGAAGCCGATCTCAAGGAGACCGTCCAGCGACACATCCCGCAGCGGTTCGTAGACAGAACCCTGGATGATGCCGAACAGGGCGTTCTTGTTGCCGAGCGCATCGAACTTGTCACGGGAGCGCTTGGCCCAGCGCAGGGACATCTCCATGGACTTGCGCGCTTCCTCGTAAGTGGCCGGGTACGGGGTGCACTCGTCGAAGATCATCACGATGTCGGAACCCAGATCGTACTGGATCTCCATGGACTTCTCGGGATCGAGGAAGATCTTCTCGCCGTTGATGGGATGACGGAAGTGCACCCCCTCCTCGGTGATCTTGCGGATGTGCCCCAGACTGAATACCTGGAAACCACCGGAGTCGGTCAGGATCGGCCCCTGCCAGTTCATGAAGTCGTGCAGATCGCCGTGGGCGCGCATCACTTCCTGACCCGGGCGCAGCCAGAGGTGGAAGGTGTTGCCAAGCAGGATCTGGGCACCGGTCTCACGCACCTCTTCCGGTGTCATCCCCTTGACGGTGCCGTAGGTGCCGACCGGCATGAAGGCCGGGGTCTGGACCACGCCACGCTCGAACACCAGTTGACCGCGACGGGCACGCCCATCGGTGGTTTTCAATTCAAATTTCATTGCTACCTCTATTCAGTCAGAGAAACAGTCTGACAACAAAGGGCCCGAGGGGCCCGGTAATATGAAGCCGGCCGGCATACTGACAAGCAGAGCCTGAACGACTTCTGAAGGGCAAGGCTTAACCCTGCACCCGGCGACGGGTGACGAACATGGCGTCCCCGTAGCTGAAGAAACGGTACTGTCCCGCCACGGCGGCCTGATAGGCGGCCATCACGTTGTCATAGCCGGCAAAGGCGCTGACCAGCATGATCAGGGTGGATTCGGGCAGGTGGAAGTTGGTGATCATGGCATCGACCACCTGGAACTCGTAACCGGGGAAGATGAAGATGTCGGTGTCATTGAAGAAGGGCGCCAGCGGCTTGCCCTGGGCCAGGGTCGCCTTGGCTGCGCTCTCGAGGGATCGTACCGACGTGGTGCCCACCGCAACCACCCGACCGCCGCGGGCGCGGGTCGCCGCGATGGCATCCACCACCTCCTGGGGCACTTCGGCGTATTCCGAGTGCATGTGGTGATCTTCAATCTTGTCGACGCGCACCGGCTGGAAGGTGCCCGCGCCCACGTGCAGGGTCACGAAGGCCATCTCCACGCCCTTGGCACGGATCTGCTCGAGCAGCGGCTCGTCGAAGTGCAGACCGGCGGTCGGCGCCGCCACGGCACCCGGCTTCTGGTTGTAGACGGTCTGGTAGCGCTCCTTGTCGGCATCCTCGTCGGGGCGGTCGATATAGGGAGGCAACGGCATGTGGCCGATGGCATCCAGAATGGTCAGCACAGGGCGCGGGTCGAGGAAGTGGATCTCGAACAGAGCGTCGTGGCGGGCACGCATCTCGGCCTCGACGGGCACGCCGTCGGCACCGCCATCCAGAAGGAGACGGGTACCTGGCTTGGGGGACTTGGACGAGCGGACGTGCGCCAGCACGCTGTGCTCGTCCAGAATGCGCTCCACCAGCACCTCCAGCTTGCCGCCGCTGGCCTTCTGGCCAAACATGCGGGCCGGAATAACTCGGGTATTGTTGAACACCAGCAGATCGCCGGGGTTGAGCTGGTCAAGCACATCGACAAAATGACCGTGGCGCAGGGCGCCGGTTTGACCATCGAGCTGCAGCAGGCGGCTGGCGGTACGCTCCGCCATGGGGTAGCGGGCAATCAGCTCGTCTGGCAGATCAAAATGAAAATCGGATACTTGCATCTTTCACCTCGGGGGAATCGGCGGCTAGTCTAGTTATCCCCCTCTTCCAAGGCAACCCAAAAGACTAAAAACCCAAGGAAGACAAGGGATAGCGGGCCATTTTGTGAGGTTGGGCCCGTTAAAAAACCTTTAAGGTTTTGTATTGACCCCGATCATGTTCTGGCGACGGGGGCTGGGCTAGGGTGGAAGCAGACACACAAGGAGGCCCACCATGATGACCCTCTCCGAGATCATGACTGAACACCCCTTTACCCTGGGTCCGGAAAACAGCGTCAAGCAGGCGATGGAGCTGATGCAGCAGGAGCGGATCCGTCACGTTCCCATCGTCGATGAACACCAGCATCTGCTCGGTCTGGTCACCCTCTCGGACATCCTGGCCACCCGTGAATCCAAGCTGCTGCTGATCAACCCCGAGCGGGAGGCGGAGTTCACCGACAGCGTCCAGCTCGACGAGATCATGACCCGTCAGGTGGCGAGCGTGGATCCCCACGCCGGCATCAAGGAGGCAGCTCTGTATCTGCAGCGCCACAAATATGGCTGTCTGCCGGTACTCAAGGGGCGCAAGCTGGTTGGCATCGTCACCGAGTCGGACTTCATCGCCGTGGCCATCAATCTGCTGGAGCTGATGGAGGAGCAGGAGCCCCCAACCGACTTTTGATCTTAAAATTATGTAATAAAATTACAATAAAAGCGTTTTCAGCCTAATTAAACGGCTATTCAAGTGAGACACTTTCAATTTGACTGTAAAATTACACCACAAAACTTGCGTTGTGACATTCATCACACTATGATGCCCACCATGCAATGGTTGCCGAAAAGGAGATGAGGATTGTGCACCCGCCATCTTCTCTTCATATGTCTGCAAGTTTGCACACCCCGTAGTTAGTCTTTGCTGTAAAGCATATTTATCGCCATTCCTTGTTTGATGACCCGGCCCTGTCTGTGCGACGGCGCCGGGATTTTTTTATCCCTCTTTTTTCTACTGCGCCGCCTCGTCTGCCCCCTTCTCTGCTCACGCAATGAAAACAAATCCGGCCCAGCCCTTGAAAATGTGACATGCAGGACAGAAATTGAACTTCGACAATGAGTTATCTCCGAAGGCCTGAGATATTCATGTTAGGTACAGTTGTGATGGTCTATCTAATAAATAGATTTATGTGATTTAAAATTGTGGCTTTGACCGATTAGAAAAAGTCACTATGATGACTCCATCGAAAGTTAAGCGCCTCGTCTGGCACGACTCTTCAACACCAGACAGGCATATGTACATCACCAAGGAGCAAATACATGTCTACCTACATCAACACTGAAATCAAGCCGTTCAACGCCACCGCCTACCACAATGGCAAATTCGTTCAGGTGTCTGACGCTGACCTGAAAGGCAAGTGGTCCGTGGTGTTCTTCTACCCGGCTGATTTCACCTTCGTCTGCCCGACCGAGCTGGGCGACCTGGCCGACAACTACGCCGAATTCCAGAAGCTGGGCGTCGAGATCTACGCCGTCTCCACCGACACCCACTTCACCCACAAGGCCTGGCACGACACTTCTGACACCATCCAGAAGATCCAGTACCCGATGATCGGCGACCCCACCGGCACCATCACCCGCAACTTCGGCGTGATGATCGAAGAAGCTGGCCTGGCTGACCGCGGTACCTTCGTCATCGACCCGCAAGGCGTCATCCAGATCGTTGAAATCAACGCTGGCGGCATCGGCCGTGACGCACTGGAACTGCTGCGCAAGGTCAAGGCTGCCCAGTACGTTGCTTCCCACCCGGGTGAAGTGTGCCCGGCCAAGTGGAAAGAAGGCGACGCCACCCTGGCCCCGTCCCTGGATCTGGTAGGCAAAATCTAAGCCTCCCCGCTCTGAAGACCGGCCCGTTCAAGGGCCGGTCTTGTTTACGGCCCTCAGAAAATGCGCCGGTCTGCTGTGTGGACCTCTGTTTTCTGTACCCGGTCATCGTGCCGACCCGCATTCAGCAAGAAGGAATTCGACCATGTTAGATACCAACCTCAAACAACAACTCAACGGTTACTTGCAGTACATCGTCAATCCCATCGAGATCAGCGTGTCCGGCAATGACAGCGACAAATCCGCCGAACTCCTGGCATTGGCCAGCGAGATAGCCGAGATGTCCCCCAAAATTTCCCTGACCGATGGCACCAATGCCCGCAAGCCTTCCATGAGCATCGCGCCCCAGGGCCAGGCCCCGCGCGTGCACTTTGCCGGCATTCCCATGGGTCATGAATTCACCTCCCTGGTGCTCGCCCTGCTGCAAAGCGGCGGTCACCCCTCCAAGGCCGATCCGGCCGTGCTGGAGCAGGTGAAGAACCTCAAGGGCGAGTTCCACTTCGAGACCTATATTTCCCTCTCCTGCCACAACTGTCCGGACGTGGTACAGGCCCTGAACCTGATGTCCACCCTGAACCCCGGCATCACCCACACCATGATCGACGGTGCCCTGTTCCAGGATGAGGTGAACGAGCGTCAAATCATGGCGGTCCCGAACGTCTACCTGAACGGTCAGCCGTTCAGCCAGGGCCGCATTTCGCTGGAAGAGATCGTCGCCAAACTCGACACCGGCGCTGCCGAGCGCAAGGCGCAAGAGCTGAGCGAAAAAGCGCCTTATGACGTGCTGGTGGTGGGCGGTGGCCCGGCCGGTGCCGCCGCGGCCATCTATGCCGCCCGCAAAGGCATTCGCACCGCCATTGTCGCCGAACGTTTCGGTGGCCAGGTGATGGACACCGTCGGCATCGAGAACTTCATCTCCGTGCCCTACACCGAGGGCCCCAAGCTGGCCGCCAGCCTGGAGCAGCACGTCAAGCAGTACGGCGTGGAAGTGATCACCGAGCAGCGTGCCGCCGCCATCAGCAAGGATGGTTACGTCAACGTGGACCTCGCCTCCGGTGCCACCTTGAAGAGCCGCGCCGTGATCCTGGCGACCGGTGCCCGCTGGCGCGACCTGAACGTGCCGGGTGAACTCGAGTACCGTACCAAGGGTGTGGCCTACTGCCCCCACTGTGACGGCCCCTTCTTCAAGGGCAAGCGCGTGGCGGTGATCGGTGGCGGCAACTCCGGCATCGAGGCGGCCATCGATCTGGCCGGCATCGTCGAGCACGTCACCGTGGTAGAGTTCGCCGATACCCTGCGTGCCGACGACGTGCTGCAGAAGAAGGCCCGTTCCATGGGCAATATCGACATCATCATGAGCGCCCGCACCACCGAAGTGATCGGCGACGGCAGCAAGGTGGTGGGCATGGACTACGAAGATCGCACTACCGGCGAGATCAAGCATCTGGCGGTGGCCGGCATCTTCGTCCAGATCGGTCTGGTGCCGAACACCGAGTTCCTCAAGGGGAGCGAAGTGGCCCTGACCCGATTTGGCGAAATCGAGATCGACACCAAGGGTGCCACCTCCCTGCCCGGCGTCTATGCCGCAGGGGATGCCACCACGGTACCGTTCAAGCAGATCATCATCTCCATGGGGGCAGGTGCCACCGCCGCCCTGGGGGCGTTTGATTACCTCATTCGCAACCCGGCGCCGGAAGCACAAGCTACCCAGGCCGATGCCGTGACCGCCTGATAACCGCCCAACAAAAAACCGACTCCCTGGAGTCGGTTTTTTTATCCCTGTCGTTGGGTCGCCAGCCTTCAGCGCCCCTGCGGCACGTCCCTCTCCTGCCCCTCTTCACTCACCGCTCTCTCTTCTGCATCAGGCACGGCATAGCTCGCCGGCACTGCCTCCCCTTCCAGATCCGTTCTTGGCTCCAGCTCCGCCGTCATGGGGGTGTTGGGGGGCACAGGTATGAAAACCTGATGCTCCGTCAGCGGAATGGGGGCTCGCTTACGCCTGCGCCAGCCGAGATAGGCCGACAGCAGCAGACCGCACAGGGCAAAGTAGACGAACAGCCCCTGTGGTCCGAACGTTGCCATGGTAAAGGGGGCCAGCAGCGGACCCGTCATGGCCCCCAGGCTGTAGGCAAGCAGCAACCCCTGGTTTGCCCCCAGCACCTGATCCGGGCGCAGTTCATCGCAGGCATGGCTGAGGCTCAAGGGATAGATGGAGAACGCCATGCCCCCCAGCAGGAAGACAAGAGTCCCCTCGACTGGCTCGCGCCAGGGCTCCGGCAGCAGCACCATCAACAACGCGATCAGGGTCAGCAGGGCGCAGAGCAGCAGGATCACCAACCGTCTGTCGTAACGATCAGATGCACGCCCGATGGGATATTGCAGACACATCCCCCCCAGGATCACCAGCGCCATCATGTCCGCCACCTGGGAGAGGGAGGCGCCGCTGTCGGTGAAATAGAGCGGCAACAGCCCATAGATGGCCCCGAGGATGAGGCCCGAGGTAAAGCTGCTGCCCATTCCCGCCGGAGTGAGGCGCACCAGCTCCAGCACTCCCACCGGCTGGGGAGCCACCATGGCCGGCGTCGCCACCCGGGAGAGAGCCAGAGGCACCACGGAGAGGGTCGCCGCCATGGCGCACAGGGCGAACGGCGTCAGCACCATGGGGTCCACCTGCTTGAGCAGCAGCTGGCCCAGGGCGAGTGAGCCGTACAGCAGGATCATGTAGAGGGACATCAACCGCCCCCGGTTCGCAGGGGTGCTTGAGACCAGCATCCAGGACTCCAGCACCACGAACAGGCCGCCGGTGGCAAACCCCCCGATCAGCCGCAGCGCCGCCCAGGTGACAGGCTCCACCACCATGCCGTGCAGCAGAAACAGAAAACAGAGCAGGGAGGCATAAGCCGCATAGGCCCGGATATGACCCACCCGGATGATGAGGCGGGCATTGATGAAGGTCCCCAGCACCAGGCCGCCGAAATAGGCAGCCGACACCAGACCGATGGCCTGGGCGGACACCTGCTCGGCGGAGAGACGCACCGTCAGCAGGGTATTGAACAGACCGTGACCCAGAATGAAGATCACCAGACTGGTCAGGGGGGACAGCAACCTTGTCAGTGCCATGGAGCCTCCTCGCAACAAAAGGGTCATGGTAGCCCCTGCCTCCCGCCCCCTTCAACCCGAATGCCCTCCCCCTGCGGGGCTATGCTTGACGGGAACCCCACTTGGAGATCCGAAAGATGAGACTCATGCTGTTGTTGGCCGCCCTGCTCTTTTGCGGCAGTGCCCTCGCCTTCCACTGCCCCATGGACATGAAGAAGATAGACGACGCCCTGGCCGCAGGCCCCGCCCTCAGTGCCGAGCAACTGGCCGAGGTGAAGCAGTTGAGGGCGGACGGAGAGACCTTGCACAACGCGGGCAAGCATCAGGAATCGGTCGATACCCTGGCCAAGGCCATGGCCATTCTCGGCATCGATCAGGGCTGATACCGCCCCTTCGCCGCGCGACGGTCTCTTTCGCATCGCCCGGATACAGACCGCCAAAATGAAACAAGGCCCTCGCCATCACTGGCGGGGGCCTTTTCACTGCGGATGTCAGCGCTGAACGGGGCTACACCCGGCCACTGTAGACCAGGGTGCAATAGTTGAAGGCTATCTTGCCGTCAACGGCATGGCGAGCAAACTCGCGGCGAACGAGCGCCGTCATCTGATCGTGGGCCGGCGTGCCCGCCACAGGCGCATAGGAGGAGGAGTTGAGCCGTCCAAGCACCCCGTCAAGATCGAACAGCTGACTGTTCTCGAAGCGATCGAGCCGGTACTCCCCGGTGAAGAAGGCGCGAAAATCCGCCTCACCGAGGTTGCGATGATTGACCTCCTCGTAATCCCCCGAGTAGGCGTGCAGCCCCTCTTCATAGGCCCTGAGAAACGGGGTGTTCGTCAGCCTGTCATTCCAGATGAGGGCGACCTGGCCACCGGGCTTGAGCAGCCGCTGGCACTCCTGCCGAAAAGCCGCGCGATCGAACCAGTGAAACGCCTGGGCGACCGTCACCAGATCCATCGCCCCCGTGGGCAGGCCCGTGGCTTCCGCACTGCCGTGCAGCCAGCCGATGTTCCCCACCTGGGCGAGCAGCCGTTTGGCGGCTGCCCGCATATCGTCGTTGGGCTCCACCGCCCAGACCCGCGCGACCCGGGGGGCCAGCAGGGCGGTCAGGATGCCGGTGCCCGCGCCGATGTCCGCCACCTGGGCCTCTGGCCCCATGGCCAGCTCCCTTGCCAGAAAATCCAGCATGGCGGCGGGATAACCGGGTCGATATTTCACATAGGCCTCGACCCGGGTCGAGAATCGCTGGGTACTGTCCATGGCAGACTCCTCTCTTGCTGCGGCCTTCATGCCAGCTCCCGGCCTGGTGACCAGGATCCCCATGCCACTACACTTGACCCCATCATGCAAGCCCCAAGCGGGTGGCAAACGGCGTACAGGCTGGCTTGTCACCCAGCGAAGCAGCAGGCGCTGCGGGCGGCAGGATACCCATCGGGGCGCCCGCTCACGGGCGTCGAAGGACAAACACCAGGATGGAGCTGCGACACAATGAGACCAGTCAAGAACAGGATTTGCCTCTGGTATAACGGGAATGCCGAGGAGGCCGCACGGTTTTACGCCAGCCTCTTCCCCGACTCCGCCGTCGGTGCCGTACACCGGGCCCCGGCCGACTATCCCGCTGGCAAGGAAGGAGACGTGCTGACGGTCGAGTTCAGGGTGATGGGGATCCCCTGCCTCGGCCTCAACGGCGGGCCCGGGGTCAGCCACAACTGGGCGTTCTCGTTTCAGGTGGCTACCCAGGACCAGGCCGAGACGGATCGCTACTGGCACGCCATCATCGACCATGGCGGTCAGGCGAGCGAGTGCGGCTGGTGTCAGGACAAGTGGGGCATCTCCTGGCAGATCACCCCTCAGGTCCTCACCGAGGCGATCACCGATCCCGACCCCGAGGCTGCGAGGCGCGCCTTCGAGGCCATGATGCAGATGGACAAGATTGACATTGCCACCATCGAGGCGGCGCGCCGGGGCGAGTAGCCCGTTCGCACGGACGCCGCACACAACAAGGCCACCCCTGGGGGTGGCCTTGTGCATATTGGCAGTCAGCCTTAGGGCGCTGATTACGACCATTTAAGTTGGAAACTCGTGAGTCAAAAATTTCAATATCTTAGCGATATCCAATGCGACAATTAAGTTGGAAACTCAAGCGCGATTCTCCACCAGTTACACGAGCAAATAGGACATTGAAGTTGGAAACCAAGCACTGCTTGACGTGATACAGTTTGTGAAATTTTATTAAAAATAAGGGCGGTCGTTTACCGTAACCGCCCCTTGTGCGCGATGCAACTGGCGATCAGATCAGGGGTGCCTTGCCGTCAATGAACACCAGCAGCTTGCCGTCATCACGCAGGGCATACGGGGTAAGACGGTGTTGGAATTATCCAGCACAAAGGCACCATGTTCGAGGAGGAAATATGTATCCGAGGCGTACTTCTTGGGGGGATTACCCAGGGCGAGAGCGTGAACATATTGTTAAATTGACTTCAATTCAGCCAGCCCTGCATCCAATACCTTTTCCAGATA
>NZ_JAPCIS010000034.1:0-44042 GCF_027707425.1 Aeromonas sp. QDB63 | reverse complement strand
AAACTGGCTTTTTGCCTTCGCTACTTGCGCGAGTTATGTGTGGACAGAAAACCAGCATTTTGAGAACACAGCCTAGGCCAATGGCCTTGATAAGCCCGCCGGCGTAGGAGATAACAACATCTCCCGGCCGGGTTAGTGTGAGGTTGATATAGGTCTGATTCTTCGAGCCGTTGCGGTTGGTCTTGGGCGACCAGATGTAGCCGCCCCCAACTTCTGCGCTGTACGTTTGCTTATGATTTACCCACCAGAATGCCACTGTAATCCCCTCGAGACTGCTGACCACGGATAGAAGGCCTCATGATAACTCGAATGGTGCTGTTTGTTGAAGTTATGGCCAGTTGATTCACAGATCGGTTGAGCCAGCAGAGCTTGAAGAATTACCAACAAACCTGCTGGGGGGAGGGTATCTCAATATATGGATTATATCGGATATGAGTTACAAGGTTAATTGTCAATATTAAAACATATCATTGATCAATTATCTTTCCAAAGATAGAACCGGAGCAATTAATTTCGCTACCTATATTGTATACATCACCATTAATTATACCGCTTACCTCCATGTCACAATTCGAGATCGTAATATTTCCAGTTACGACACCTGTCACTTCAACAGAGCTATGACTACAGTCTATATCTCCTGATACATGTCCAGAAATATCTATGGAGCCTTGGTTGCTTTCAATTTCACCCGAATAATAGCCTGATATTTCTATTGAGCCTTGATGGTTTCTTATATCGCCTGATACTATTCCAGATATTTCTATTGAGCCTTGATTGTTCTCAATGTCACCCGTTACATTACCGGATATTTCTATAGATCCTTGGTTGTTTTCAATGTCACCTGTTACATTCCCGGATATTTCCATTGAGCCTTGATTATTTTCAATGTCTCCAAATGTTAACCCAGGAACTATCATTGCACTTAGGTTGTTTTCTAGATTGTCGCTAAAATGATTATCAACAATCAATTCATTTGAATAGTCTTCAGATTTTCCAAATATAGTGCCCATCATATTGAACAATGATGACGGCTCACTTTTATGACGATTGTGTTCAGATGAAACGCTTACAGTGGACGCAAGAGTGCTTTTGACAAACTGTTGGATGCTTTTATTCAGTGATGGCATGGTATCAATTAACATTTCAGTGTTGGCAATATTGTTTTTTTGTCTTGTCCTACCTTCAAGTCTTTGATACCAATCATAACCCAATTGTCCAGTGCTATTTTTTATGTTGATTTTTAAATCGTGTGTCTTTGCATTGAGTTCTTTGACCTTCAACAGGAGCGTTTCTTTTTGCGCAATCAGTATTTTCTTATCATCGTAAAGTTTGTCAATTAACAATTTTAAATTATCTGATTCGCTCTTTTTTTCAAAAGGATCTCTGGATGAACTTATTTCTTTATTCAAGATAGATCTATGGTTTTTGGCCGTTTGAATGGAATCATCAATGATTGTTATTGAGTATTTGGCATCACTTAATAACTTGTAAGCTTGATTTGCAACGCAAACACATTCGTGATGCATATCAATTAGTGACTTGAAATTATAGTGATTTATTGATAGCTCTAAGTGCTTCTTGATTCTTTCATTATGAAATTCGACATTTTTCTGAGTCTCAAGGTACTTACTTTCCCATCTTCCTTTTGATTCTGAAACCTTTTCTTGTAGATCTCTATATATTTTGTAGCCTATACCTACTAATGCAATACCTGCTAGCATGAGTTCCATTACTCGCCCCTCAGGAGGTTTTTAAATTTATCGCCTCTCGGAGATGTATCGAGAGCTTTCAGGGTGCTTTTAGCAATTAACTCTAAGCTTATAATACTTTGTTCACCAATGATTTTTAATGACTCTGTTAAATATGAAATAGCTTCCATAGAAATTCTTTTGTCTTCAATGGAAACTTGTTGGTTTGCTATGTTTTTTGTCAGAAGCTGGATGCTATCTATTATTCTATTTTTCTCAATATGTGAATGCTCTAATTTTTTTGCCACTAAACCCAGAGAGGCTTCGAATGCCAGCCTTCTTTCTTCCAGAGTTCTTAAACCTGCTGAAAGAGCTGCATCTATCTGATGATGCTTAATTTTAGCTTCTTCCTCAATTCTGGTTTGTTCTACATCTAACATGCGAATCTGATGTTTATAGTAAGTGATTTGAGCAATTGTCTCGGCAAAGGTTTGAAATGGACTTAAGCTTTTAAGTAATGCTGGAAACCCAGCGCGATCAAACTCAAAAGGCTTACCTATCTCTACATTCGACTTTAGCATAATAGAGTTGTTATTCGACGATTTAATGTTATTCATTATGACTTCCCTTCATGCTTAATTATGCTGAATATACTGCGCAAATAGTGATCATTTGACTGGGTGCAATCCTTTGCCCTTTGCTTGTAATTGGAACTTAAGTGCTCAGAGTAGAGATAGTACTAGTATGACTCCATTTTTTGAACTGATGAGCTGTGATTTTTGGTACAAATCACATTTTTTGTGCTCAGTACCTAAATAGCTGTGTATGCAACCAGCATTGATTACATAAGGCGGTGAATCGTTAGGAAGCGCCGATCGTTTCTGGTGCGTGACAGAAATTCTCAAGAGTGGGTACCATTGCCAATGCCGGACCTAGACCACCCGGCTTTGTGTAACCAAAGGACCCAGACCATGACCAAACCGCATACCCGAGATCTATCCATCGCGACCCAGTTGGGGCGCGTTATCGCCGTCATGAGCGACGGCAAGGCCCGCACCCTGCGCGACATCGAACGCGAGTGCTGGATCCGCTACGGCCACGCTGACACCCAGGCCGCCATCAGCGCCAGACTGCGCGAAGTCTGCTGCCACGGCTGGGAGAAGCACTCCAGCAACCAGAACATCGACGGCAAGCAGGTGTGGCATTACCACCTGACCCCGTTCCCTACCACCGAGGCCGTTGCAGCCAAGGCGGTGGCGGCATGAGCTACCCCAAGTATTTCCTGCGAAGCCCCGACATCCGCTCCCGGGCCAGCCAACTGGTCGCCAGCCTGCCGGTTGACCAGGACAAGCCGCTGGTCATCGAAATCAAAGAGATGACCCGCTCCCTGGCCCAGAACGCCCTGTTTTGGGCGGTCATGACTGACATCGCTGAACAGGTTAACTGGCACGGCCGCAAGCTCGCCAAGGAGGACTGGAAGCATGTTCTCAGCGCCGCCCTGTACCAGCAGGACGTAGTACCGAACATCGACGGCTCCGGGTTCGTGGTGCTGGGTAAGTCCACCTCCAAGATGACCGTGCGCGAGATGCGCGACCTCATCGAGCTTGCCCAGGCCTTCGGCGCTGAGCAGGGCGTGAAGTTCGGAGATGAATCCCGCCGTGGTTTCGACTGGGTGGCGGCCTACGGGAGGGCTGCATGAACAAGACCAAGGCTGATAAGCAGTGGTTGGACGATGTGAGCTCGCTTGGCTGCATTGCCTGCCGGAATGCAGGCCTGGGGCCAAGTCTCGCGGAAATTCACCATGTACGCTCTGGGTCTGGCATGGCCCAGCGCGCCGAGCACACCCGGGTGCTACCGCTTTGCCCCCGGCACCACCGCGCCTGCTATCCCACAGGGTTCCACGCCTCCCCGCGTTCCTGGCAACAAGAACACGGCAGCGAGGAGACCCTGCTGGAGCAGGTGGCCAGAGAAGTCACCGAACTGCGCAAGAACACCATCGGGAGGGCAGCATGATCCACATCACCGCCCTCGATGCGGCCCGGTTACTGGGTAGCAGCCCGAAGGTCAGGACCGCAGCCAACCAGGTGCGCAAGGCCCAGCAGGTCATGTCCCTGCACGACAAGGTGCTGACCCAGCTGGTCGGCCTACCTGACCCCGCCACCGAGCTGTTGTTTCACCCCAAGCGCAAATGGCGCTTCGACTACGCCTGGCCCACCCGCATGATCGCCATTGAGGTCCACGGCGGGATCCACTCCGGCGGCCGGCACACCCGGGGGAGGGGGTTCGTAGAGGACCGGGCCAAGATGAACGAAGCCACCTTGCTCGGGTGGACCGTGTTGGAAGTTACCCCGGAACACATCAAATCCGGCCAGTTGCGTGCCTGGCTGCTCGCCGCTTTCAATCAGGACCCAGACCAGAGGACCAAACCATGACCCACGCTATCGAAATGGCTCTGCGCCTTTTCTCGCCGAAAGGCGCACTACATGAACCCTCGTCTGGTCGCTCCAGCACGCTGGGGAGAGAGGAGTTTCTGGGAGCCCTGCAGGTGGCCGCAAAGAGCAACCCGCAAGGACTCCAGTTCCTCATGGCTGACCACCTGAGGGATGAACAAGCCCTTGCGTCGCTGCTGACGCACTTCAGCGCCACGCTGGACAGCGACGAGGCCGGTGGTATGGCCATGGCAATCCTGCTGCGCCGCCCGCTGCCTGAGCAGCTGGAGCACTTGGTGCTGTCTCACCCTCACTATGACAAGGAGCGCCGCCGGGCCGCCGTGGTGATGGAGAAGGCCAAGCGAGCTCACCGCGGTGGCAATGACCACGAGTATCAGCGTCTGCTGGCCGAGCGGAACGGGATCCTGTCGCTTGCCCATGACCACTGCGTCGCCGAGATGCTGCAATCCGGTCGCTGCCCGCACTGCAGGGGGACGGGGATTCGCCAGCGCAAGGGGGACGAGTGCCCGAAGTGCCACGGCAGTGGTCGAGCGGTACCTGATGCCGAGCTGGTCTCACGCCAATTCGGGCAGGAGATGCGGCAGGCCGTAGAGCGTGCCGTTGATGAGGTGATCCACCAGGCGTCAGACTTGTCCAAACTCATGGACCGGCAGGTGCGGGAGATGCGGGCAGCGTGACTAAAGGGGGCTTTATTGCCCCCTTCTCTATAATCCTAAACTAACGTTATCAACCCTTGGGATTTAAGGCTCAGGTTGGCAGACCCTCGGTATTGCTGAATTCTTTGACGCCTCGCTCGATATCTTCTCGTGCCTCTCTGACGAATGAATTTGAGAGGGCAGCCGATCTGATCGATTCATCTATTAGCGCCTTCAGCTGACTCATATCATCGCTTTGATCAATGGCTCGTAGAACCGAGCCGAATGCTACTGATAGAGACGAAAAGTCTTTTTCCAGTTTGTTGAATCGCTCATGTAGCATGATCCCGTGTGATTTGCCAAATGAATCAATCCATTTCTGCTGTTCATGTGCAGTTAACTCAATTTCACGAGTTGCACAATCAACGGCTTTGTTCATTCTCATTTCGGTAACTGGGTCATATTTCTGTAATCTTCGAGCGTGCAACCGTTCTGTGTACTCCTTCAGCTCTTCGGCTTTTCCTGGTTGCTGAACGTACTCTTCAAGTCCATTTAAAGCCCAATCCGGTACTCGGCGATAGCTCACCTTGCTTGGTGAAATTAGCCATGCTTGTATGCTTCGAACAGTTACTTTTTGGCCAGTCATTTCAGTAATTGCATCAACAACGAAATCATTGTCATTGCCGAAGTAGCAGTGGATCAGTGAAGAAAGTCGTTGCTGCCTCATTAATTCTTCATTTTGGTTCATTTTCCCATGCCTCTGTAAAATCGCCCCTGCCGCGCACATTGTGCGGCACATTGTGCGTGATGGAATCTTATGCCCAGAAGATGGATTTATGCAAGTAGCATTAAGCGCTTTCACTATCCGGCCATGAGTTATGTTTTAACTGCGAGAAGTTCGCAGAAACTTGTTGTATAGCGGGGGCTGAGCTGCTCCCGTTTCATCATCCACTCCCGGGTATCCCGGCCTCGGGCCGCGAAGAAGACCTTCCCCATTCGCCCCTGATTAATCCTGTCAATCACCTGCATCAGCGCCTCGCTGCGGGGTGATTGCTGCTCCGCTGCGAACAGGTCGCCCTGCTGCATGCCGACCGGGGTGAAGCCGGCCAGCATGACGCCGCCCTTCTGATATCGCTGTTCGTCGCGCCAGATGTGGGGAAGTAGTTGGGGGATCAGGGCCAGCAGCGCTCGGGTGTCATTGGTGGGCATGGCAGGAGGAGCAGGGCTACACCTTCAGTTTCTCCCAGCTCACGATCAACGCCGACACGCACCCGCTGTTGCGGCGAATGCACAAGCTTGGGGACGAGAAGCGGAGCCTGGTCATTGTGCCGCCTGAAGACTACGACGCTTGGTTGCTTGGTTGCTTGGTTGCTTGGTTGCTTGGTTGCTTGGTTGCTTGGTTGCTTGGTTGGGGGGCCGGGATCCTGAGCTGGCTCGAGCCTACCTAATTCCGCAATTGGCAAAACTGCTAGTAGGTGAGCCAATGCCACGAGAGCGCCGAGGTAACTAAAAATAGACGCTCACAATCGGCGTTGGTTAAATCTATGGCGATACATGCTAATGAACCCTACCATTGATTTTGGCTGGCTAAGTGACTTAGTTGGCCGATTTTGTTGCAATGATACACAGAAAAGGAGTCCTGTGATGTCTACCCATCACTATCAGTGTCAATACTGCTATTGCACCACTTCAATGTGGGAAGATGATGACGGCAAAGATGATTTCTATGGCGGCCCTATTGAAGACTGCGGTTGTCAATCTGCTGTGAATGATGACTACGATGATGATTAATGGATAACGTTGATGTCATTACTTAGAGCCGTATCGATGCTCTTGTCCGGCATTGTCGATGGTTAGCTTGTAATGCCGATGGTTGAAACCCTACGGCCCCAGCGTTAGTATTGCCCCAACATGGCCAGAGTCTCACCGACCCTGGCCTTTTTCATTTCTGGCCCGCCTCGTGCGGGCTTTGTCGTTTCTGGAGGAGCGATGCATGGGGAAAGAAGAAGATCTCGCGACGGCTGCGGCTGCCGCGGGGGTGGCAAAGAGCGCACCGCCGGTGGTGGTGTCCGGTATGACGCTGGCCGGGTACTCGCTCAATGACTGGGTGCTGGCTGCCACGTTGATGTGGATAGCGGTTCAGATGGGCTGGTTTATCTGGTCGAACATCATCAAGCCGCGCCGCCAGCAGGGAGGTGCAAAATGAACAAGGTCCGCATTGCCATTGCCGCGCTCAGCCTGAGTGCAGCGGGCTTTGTGGGGCTCCTGAATCGGGAGGGGTTTGAGCCGACGGCTTACCCCGACCCGGTACACGGTACCAAGCTCCCCACCATCGGCTTTGGGAGCACCGAAGGGGTCAAGATGGGTGACACCATCACGCCCGTCGCTGCGGTGAACAGGAGCCTTCGGGAGGTGCGGGTGTTCGAGGATGCCCTCAAGGCCTGCATCAAGGTGCCACTCCACCAGTATGAGTTCGACGCCTATGTCGAGCTCTCCCACAACATCGGCCCCGGCGCCTTCTGCCGCTCCACCATCGTGAAGCGCCTGAACGCTAGTGACTACCCAGGTGCCTGCGAGGCGATCCTGCTGTTCAAGCGTGCCGGTAACCAGGACTGCTCGGCGCCAGGAAACCGGGTCTGCCCCGGGCTCTGGAAAGACCGGCTGCGCCTTAATGCTAAGTGCAAGGGGGGGTGATGGGAGTGACTCCGCAGAGCAAGACGCTGCCGTTCCTGGCCGGCGCCCTGGTGATAGCTGCCCTGGCCGGCGGTGGGGTGGCGCTCTATCGCTCCGGCCATGCTGCTGGGGAGGAGGGAGAGCGCAAGACCTGGCAGGCGAAGTGGAATGAAGAGGCTGCCCGCCTCGCTACTGCCAGGACCAAGGCAGAGCTGGAGGCCCGGGAGGAAGAACAGCGCCGCCAGGCTGAAATCGATGAGGTGAGAGACCATGCACAAGAAGAAATCGCCCAAGCGCAGGCTGATGCCGTTGCTGCTGGCCTTGAGTCTGGCCGGCTGCGCGAGCAAGCCCGCCGCCTGGCAGCCCGAACAAGTCAGTGCGCCAGCGGTTCCAGCGCTCCCCAAGGAGGCCAGGCAGCAGAACAACCTGCCATGGTGCTCGCCGACCTGCTCAGCCGGGCTGACGAAAGAGCGGGTGAGCTGGCAGCAGCGTATGACCGAGCTCGAACGTCAGGACTAGCCTGCGAGCGGGCCTATGGCTCCCTGCGCACCGTGACCATAAAGCCCCGCCAGTAACGGCGGGGTTTGTCTTTCTGGGGAAGGGGAAGAGGTGATGCAGATGAAATGGAGCAGTGAAGTAGAAAGCGGTATCGATGTGACTGGGGTTATCACCCGCGTTGAGCACTACGATGGAGCCGAGGCGGTGGTTGTTCTTTCCTCCGGTGTTTCTGTGGTGGTAGCGGCAGCACACAAGCCGGTACCTGGCGATACCATCGTTGAAGGCGAGCTATCTCTCTAAATGGCAAAGACCGACTGGGCACAGCTCAATGCAGAGTTCCTGCAAGAGCATGAAGCGACCGGCATCAGTGCGAAAGACTGGTGTGACAGCCGCGGCCTGAACTACAACTCGGCGCGTCGCTATTTGAAATCCCGGGGGCAATCTTCCGAGCCCTATAAAAAATCTCGCGTAGCTGCGCAATCTGCGCATTCGGAAGTGCGCAAAACTGCGCAGTCTGCGCAAAGTGCGCAAGCCGAGGGGAATGAGGCCAAGGCCAAAGGGGGAGAGCGAAGAGGGGAGAAGTCCTCCGCATCCACTCGCACCCCGGCAGACTCAGCCCTGAACCCGAAAACAAACGGCCGGGACAGCAGCGGCCGCTTCACCGAGGGCAACCCTGGCAACCCCAACCCGGTCACGAAGTGGAAGCCCGGCGACCGCCCGGCGCTGACCCACGGCGGCTATGCCAAGTTCCTCGATGCCGAGGAGCTGTTCGACCAGGCCCGCGAGCTGCAACTGCGCGACGAGCTGGACTTCACCCGGGCTCGCGTCATCTCCGTCACCAAGCTGCTCAAGGGGCTGCAGCAGGACCTGGTCACCGCCACCGAGATGACCGACCGGATCGCGCTCTACGACAAGATCTTGAAAGCCGAGCAGGCCCTCGACCGCAACATCCAGCGCATAGAGTCCATCGAGCGGACTCTGAGCGCCCTTCGCATCGACGAGGTGAGCGTGCCGAAGATTGAGGAGGATACTCGCCGCATCCGGGCTGCGGCCCGCAAGCTGACCGCCGAAGCCGATCGGCTCGAGAAGGATGGCGGTAGTGAGGCAACGCCGGTCAGCGAGATGGTCACCGAGCTGCAGGGGATGGGGACCGGGGGGCTTATGTCGTGATAGCATACAAAATATAGCAACCGGTATAATTGGAGTGTAATGGTGGCTTCTAACGCGGAAATGGAAGAGCTGTACCGAAAACGACTAATGGTTGTGGCGACTGGAATACTAATTTTTGTCATCGCAGGTGGATCGTTGAGCTCTGTAGCTCCAGCACAGAACTCAACAGAAATAACCATATTCGGAGTTAGGCTTCTATTTAAAAATGCAAAGTTTCTAGAGTGGGCAGGTATTGCCGTGATGTGGTATTTTTGGTTAAGGCATCAGCAATTTTCTTTTGAAGTGCGTAGCGATCTTAAAAATCAAATTTTTAATGGAATTAGCATATGCCGCACAGCGACAGAAAGGGTGCGTAGAGCTGAAGTCACACATTACCACGGCCCAGGTGACTATGAAGGCCATTTTAGACGCGTGAAATTCTTCGTAGCTAAAGATTACGAGTGGTGCCCCTCAGATACTGATGGCCGACATTCTTATTCAGCAAGTGTTGATATGCTATCGCCATTTAGAATAGTGATATGCATGACTTCAGTTGGTGGTGGTCAGAATAAATCCATTGGGTGGCAGATTGATGAGATAAAAGGCGTTGCTGAACATCTACAGTTCTATGCTGCGTATATATTTTCATATTTAAAGTGCGCCTATAAGTATCCGGAATTTTGTCACGCCAAGTTACCATCATGGTTAGCTATAACAAGTTTCACACTGTATATAGTCAACGCATTCGTTTGACCAGCAAGTGACTATCAACCAACCCGCTTCGGCGGGTTTTTTATTGCCTGAGATCCACGATGACCGAACTCGAAACCTCCGCCATGACTGAGCAGGAGCAGATGGATTACATCCGTTCGAAGCTCAGCGATAAGTGGTGGCGGATGAACAACCTCTACATGATCGAGAACGAGCAGGGCCAGCTGGTACGATTTCGGCTGCGCCCAGCACAGGAGCTGCTGTTCCGGACCATGTGGTACCTGAACATCATCCTCAAGGCGCGTCAGCTCGGATTCTCCACGGCCATCGACATCTATCTGCTGGACGAGGCGCTGTTCAACAAGAACCTCAAGTGCGGGATCATCGCCCAGGACCTGACTGCCGCCGGCGAGATCTACCGCACCAAGATTGAAGTCCCGTTCGATAACCTGCCCAGCTGGCTCAAGGCCCAATTCAAGGTGGTGACCCGGCGCGGCGGGGCGAATGGCGGTCACATCCTGTTCCGACACGGCTCCAGCATCCAGGTGGCCACCTCGTTCCGCTCCGGTACCGTCCAGCGCCTGCATGTCTCCGAGCACGGGAAGATCTGCGCCAAGTACCCGGAGAAGGCCAAGGAGGTGCGAACCGGGACGCTGCAGGCGATCCACCCGGGTGCCGTGGCCTTCATCGAGAGCACAGCCGAAGGGGTGGGGGGCGACTTCCACGCCATGAGCATGAAATCCCTCGAGCTGGCCCGGGCCTCTGGTGAGCTCAGTCAGCTGGATTGGAAGTTCCACTTCTTCGCCTGGTGGCAGGACCCCAAGTATCGCGCCGACGTGCCGGCATCCGGCGTGGTGATGAGCAAGACCCAGGCGGAGTATTTCGCCGCGGTCGAGAAGTCGATGGGCTGCACCATCACCGACGAGCAGCGGCAATGGTACGTGCTGAAAGAGTCCACCTTGGGCGCCGAGATGAAGCAGGAGTTCCCCAGCACGCCGCTGGAGGCCTTCCTGACCTCTGGGCGCCGGGTGTTCGACCCCATCCATACCATGGATGCCGAGGGCGATTGCATGGCCCCGCTCATCGTCTACGACATCGACCCGGTGACCGGCAAGCGGGAGAAGGCTCGCAAGCCTGAGAAGCTGGACGAGCGTGGCCAGCGCTCCCTCGAGAACATGCTGCTGGTCTGGGAGCTGCCAGACCCCGACGAGGATTACGCCATCGGCGCCGACGTGGCGGAAGGGCTGGAGCACGGCGACCGCTCAAGCCTCGACGTGACAGCCAAGAGTGACGGCCGGCAGGTGGCACACTGGTTCGGGCATCTGGATCCCGGGCTGTTTGCCCAACTGCTGGCCCACGTTGGAAGGTTCTACGGCAGCGCAGAGCATGGCCCGGCCTACATCGGGCCAGAGCGCAACAACCACGGTCACGCCGTGCTGCTCAAGCTCCGTGAAATCTACCCGACCCGGCGCATCTACACCCAGGAGCACATCGACCGGGACCGCGACGACGAGACGCCACGCCTCGGCTGGCTCACCACTCGGCAGTCAAAGCCGATCCTCGTCGATGGCCTCAAGGCCCTGCTGCGTGCCGGGCAGTCCGGGATCCGTTGGATAGGCACCATTCACGAGGCCACCACCTACGTCTACGACAAGAGCGGCAGCATGAACGCCCAGGACGGCTGCTACGACGACCAGCTCATGAGCTACATGATTGCCCAAGAGATGCGTGCCCGGATGCCGGCCCGCATCGTCAAACCTGAATCCTTCCGCAAACCCAAGCACTGGATGGCCAACTGATGATCAACGCCCAACCCAAGGCCCCTGAAAAAGGCGGCCTCGATACCCCGCGCCTGCTCAAACTGATGAGCGATATCAACGGCCAGCCGGACTGGCGCTCTATCGCCAATCGGGCGTGTGCCTACTACGACGGCGATCAACTGCCGCCCGAGGTGGTGAGTGTGCTCAAGGCGCGGGGCCAGCCCATCACCATTCACAACCTGATCGCGCCGACCATTGACGGCGTGCTGGGGATGGAAGCCAAGAGCCGCACCGATCTGATGGTGATCGCCGATGACCACGACGACGAGCTGGAGCAACTGGCCGAGGCCGTCAACGCTGAATACGCCGATATGTGCCGCCTTGGCGGACTGGACCGCGCCCGGGGCGAGGCCTACGGCGGCCAAATCAAGACCGGCCTGGGCTGGGTTGAGGTGTGTCGCCGCGATGACCCGTTCGGCCCACGTTACAAGTTCAGCAATGTCCACCGTGACGAGGTTTATTGGGACTGGCACAGCAGGGAGCCGGACCTGAGCGACTGCCGCTGGCTGATGCGACGCCGCTGGGTTGATCTGGATGAGGCCAAGACCATGTTCCCGAGCAAGGCACAGGCGCTGCAGTGGGGCGTCAACGACTGGGAGGGGGTCGTGAGCCTGACCTCCATCGAGGGGCTGGACCCCAATCTGGTCAGCGCCTATGACGAGTGGAGCCAATTCAGCGGCAAGGAGATCGAGTGGTGCAGCCGGGAGCGGGATCGGGTGCTTCTGCAGGTGGTCTACTACCGCACCTACACCATGCGTCAGGTGCTGATGCTGGACTCCGGTCGGGCACTGGAGTACGACAAGACCAATCAACTGCATCTCGCTGCTGTGGCCATGGGGCGCGCCAAGCTGGAGCGCTGCCCAGTGGCCGTGATCCGGGAATCCTGGTTTGTCGGCCCCCATCACCTGGTTGATCGACCCTGCTCTGCGCCCCACAACATGTATCCGCTGGTGCCGTTCTGGGGTTACCGCAAAGACCGCACCGGTGAGCCCTATGGGTTGATTGTTCGAGCCATGCCGGCACAGGACGAGGTGAACCTGCGGCGCATCAAGCTGACGTTCCTGCTGCAGGCCAAGCGGGTCATCACGGACAAGGACGCCACCAACATGAGCCAGAGTCAGGTGCTGGAGCAGGTCGAGCGCCCTGATGGCTACATCGAGCTCAACCCGGACCGCGCCAACAAGACCAGCGTGAGCGATGCCTTCAAGGTGGAGCAGGACTTCAACGTGGCGGCCCAGCAGTTTCAGGTGATGCAGGACTCGGTGAAGCTGATCCAGGACACCATGGGGGTTTATGCCGCCTTCCTGGGCCAGGGCTCCACCGGGCAGTCCGGCGTGGCTATCAGCAACCTGGTGGAGCAGGGGGCGACCACGCTTTCGGAGATCAACGACAACTACCGGATGGGCTGCCAGCAAGTGGGGCAGTTGGCGCTGGCGTACCTGCTGGAAGACATGGCCAGCAAGCGCAACTACAAGGTGACCGTGAACCGGGATGACCCCCGCCGCCGCAAAACCGTGGTGGTCAACGTGGAGCAGGAGGATGGCAAACTCACCAATGATGTGACCCGGCTGCGGGCACATATCGCACTGGCGCCGATCCAGCAGACTGCCGCCTACAAGCAACAATTGGCCGAGCGGATGACCCAGGCTATGTCCCAACTTCCGCCAGAGGCTGCAGGTGCCTGCTTCGATTTGCTGGTTGAGCTGATGGATGTGCCGCGCAAGGCCGAGTTTGTGGAGCGGATCCGCAATGCCCTGAACATCCCGAAAGACCCGGACGAGATGAACGAGGAGGAGCGCGCCGCCGCCGAGCAGCAGGCTCAGCAGGCCCAGATGCAGCAGGAGCTGGCCATGCGCGAGATGCAGGCCAAGCTGGCAGAGTTGGAAGGCAAGGCTGCCAAGTGGCAGGCAGAGGCTCAGCGCATCGCCAAGTTGACCGACTCTATCCGGTTCGAGGATGCCCTCAAGCAGGCCCAGACCGGTAAGACGCTGCAGGAGATGGAGCAGTTGGCAGCCCAGCAGCAGGCGATGCAGACAGAGCAGGCAGCCCTGCAGGCGCAGCTGCTGGACAGCATCCAACAGCAGATCGACGCCATCGCGCTCTGATAGTTGCTTTCCTGACCTGCCAGCGTTACGATTTCTCCAACATGGCCCAGTCTCTCGAGATTGGGCCTTTTTCATTTCCAGACCCGGCCATTGTGCCGGGTTTTTTATTTGGAACGGGCCATGACCGACCAGCAACACCTTGATGCCGAGATGGAACGAGATATTCAGGCGCTCGAACTGACCGCCCCGCGCGTTACCCCTGAACAGATCGATGCGCTGATGCGTGGCGTTCGCTATGAGGTTCAGGTTGTTCCCGGTACCACAACCACGCTGGCTACCGCCATTGCTGCCAACGGCTTCACCCTGGCCATCGGCATGACCGCCTGTGCGGACCCGGCCAACTTCAACGCCGAGTTTGGCGCCAAGTACGCCATCAAGGATGCCGAAGCCAAGGCCCGCCAAGAGCTGTGGAAGCTGGAAGGCTGGCGGCTCAAGTGCCATTTAGCGAATCTTTAGCGATAGACGGCAACCCTTGCCCGCGTTGTGCGGGCTTTTTTATGCCCAGCCCCAGCCGGGGAGCGCTTTTACCGAGAGCCTTCCCCCGCTTGGGCAGCGATACCACCCACTGAAAACCCACGAGGACAACCATGGATAAGAACATCGACAACCTGACCGGCACTGAGAGCCTGGACGAACTGGAAGCCATGCTGGAAGCGATCGAGCGTGAGCCCGATAGCGAGCTGGATGATGGCACTGGCACCGAGCAAACGGACGTACAACCCGCGCCGTCGGCGGGCGAGGTGGCAGCCGGTAACGAACAGGGCAGCACCGAGCAGGGCGGTGAAGGGGTCGCGGAGCCTGAGAAGGTGATCCTGGCCAAGAGCGGTCAACACACCATCCCGTATGAAGTGCTGGAGCAGGCGCGCAATGAAGCCAAGCAACTGCGTGAGCAGCTGGCCGCATCGCAGCAAGCCCAGGCCGAGCGGGACAAGCTGCAGGCGCTGATGGAGAAGCACGGGATCAACCCCGACGTGGACCCCGACGACATCAGCCAGGAGGAGCTCGAGCAGTTGGCGCAGGACTACCCGGATCTCGGCAAGTCCATCGCCGCCATTGCCCGCAAGCTCCAAAAGCTGGAGCCCCAGGTCGCCCCGCAGCAGGTTCAACCCACCCTCAACCCGGTACAGGCCGCACTGCAGGCGGTACCTGATCTGGTGAGCTGGCGGGAAAAGGACCAGGACCGTTTCGACTTCGCCATCATCGTCGATGAGAAGCTCCAGGCTGATCCCGCGTGGCAAGGCAAGTCGCTGGATGAGCGATTCGCAGAGGCGGCGCGCCGCACCAAGCTGGCCTTTGGTGATGAGGTCATCCCTCCCGCCAAGGTACCCGGCAAGGGTGCAGAAAAGCCCGCTGATTTCATCCCGTCCAGCCCTTCGGCACTCGGCCAGACCCATCATGCCGCTCCCACTGGAGTGGAGCGCTTTGGTGCCATGTCTCAGACCGAGCTTATCGGCGAGATGGGCGCCATGACGGACGCCCAAATGGAGGCGCTGCTGGAGCAGGCCGGGTACTAACCCACCACCCATTTCAATAAGCCAACCCCGACCACCGTGTCGGGGTTTTTGTTTTCATGTAGGAGAGGACCATGACCCAAGTCACCTCGGCGCAAGCCAATAAGATTTTGCAGGCGGCACTGTTTACGTCCGCAAACCGTTCCCACTCGCTGGTGAACATGCTGACCGAAGAGGCTCCCAAGGGGGCCAAGGTCAACGGCGGCAAGCAGACCAGTGCTGGCGCCCCTGTGGTTCGCATCACCGATCTCGGCAAGGGTGCTGGCGACGAAGTAGATATGCAGCTGTTCCACCAACTGTCTGGCCGCCCGACCATGGGCGACAAGAAGCTGGCCGGGCGCCTCGAAAGCATGTCCTTCGCCGACTTCTCGCTCAAGATCAACCAGACCCGGCACGGTGTGGATGCTGGCGGCAAGATGAGCCAGAAGCGCACCAAACACGACCTGATCAAGACAGCGCGCGTGCTGCTGGCGGATGGCTACTACGGCCGCCTGGTTGACCAGCGCGGCTTTGCTCAATTGGCCGGCGCACGCGGCGACTACGCGGCCACCGATATCATTCTGCCGCTGGCAGATGATGCTGAGTTTGCCGACATCATGATCAACCCGCTGACCGCGCCGACCTACGAGCGCCACTTCTTCGGTGGTGACGCGACTACCTTCGAAGCCATCGACGCGGCGGATCGCTTCAACCTCGGCTGTGTGGACAACATGGCGCTCTATCTGTCCGAGATGGCCAACCCCATTCAGCCGATCCGCATGGTGGCCGACCCGTCTGGTGGCGAGCCGCTCTATGTGCTCTACGTCACCCCCCGTCAATGGCATGACTTCTACACCTCCAGCTCCGGTAAAGACTGGAACGCCATGCTGGCCGCGGTGGCGGAGCGAGCCAAGGGCTGGAATCACCCCATCTTCCGCGGTGAAGGTGCGATGTGGCGCGGCATCCTGGTCAAGCAATACAAGGGCATGCCGATCCGCTTCAACCAGGGCAGTACCGTCAAAGTGTGTGCCGCCAACTCCACGACCGGGGCGGAAGTGGACAAGGTTGCGGGCACCCTGATCGACCGCGCCGTGCTGCTGGGTGGCCAGGCGCTGGCCAACGCCTTCGGTTCCGGTGAGCAGGGGGGCTCCTTTGGCATGCACCAAGAGCCGGCCGACCATGGCAACTCGAACGAGATCTCGATCCGTTGGGTCTCCGGCCTGCAAAAGATCCGCTTCAAGCAGCGCAACGGCAACATTCAGGACCATGGTTGCATGGTGCTGGATACCGCGGTGAGTGCCATCGCTCGCTAAGCCGCTGACCCATGGGGCTTCACGGCCCCATCCCACCACTATCTGACCAGACAAGGAGCCATATCATGGCCAAGATTACCCTGCTCGCCCGAGCGTACCGCTGGTTTGTCGGCGCGTTCGGCAACCTCTCTATCTCCCCGACCCTGGTGGCCAAGCTGGCTGCCGTACCCGCTGGCGATGTTGTCGCATACGGCGACAAGGTGGAGCCCAACCTGAAAGTGGTGGGTGTGACGATGTTCAGCACTGCGCTGGGCGCGAGTACCACCATCACCGCCAAGATCGGCACGACCACCATCATCAACGCCGAGAGTACGGTGGGGGCGGTGGCAAAGTATTACCCGGTCGATGACTTGCTGACCGAGCCTGACCAGGAGCTCACCCTCACGGTTGGCGGCGGCGCTGCGACGGGCACGGTCAAGCTCAAACTGCATTACGAGGTAGTCGGCAACCTGTAAGGCTGCCGATCACTGTCCGCCCGGCCCTGTGCCGGGCTTTTTCGTTTCTGAATAGGAGTCATCGCCATGAGCGACAAGATTGCCGTGGTTTACATCGGCGACAAGCCGAGCAAGAAAGACACGGTCACCGGCAGCCGCCTGGTCTTCCCGCGCCATACCGCAGTGGATGTGGAGAGTCACATCGCCATGCAACTGCTGGAGTTCCCGAGCGTCTGGATCCGCCATGAGGCACTGGCTGGCGAGCTGGCGCGTCAGGAGACTGTTGCCGAGATGGAAGCCCTGGAGCTTCAGCGCCTCGCCGCCGAGCAGGCCCGCCTGGCGGAAGAGCAGAGCATGGTGGTCGGTGAGCGCGATCTGGCCAAGATGACCTCTGCCCAACTGGCCACCCTGGTGGAAGGGGAAGATCTGGATATCGAGCCACAGGGCCCGCAAGAAAAGGTGCCCGATTACCGGGTGCGCGTGCGTGATGCCCTGAAGGCCAAGCTGGCAGAGCAGGGGGAATAGCATGCAGATGGTGTCGCGTGAGCAGTTCCTGCCCACTGTCAGGCTGCACATCACCGGCCCGCTCGAAGTCATGCTGAGTGAGGCCGTCATAGAGGCGGCCATCACGTTCTGCCGGGAGTCGGCCTTGCTGACCCTTGACCGACTGCTGCCCAGCGCGTCAGCCGGCAGCCTGGTGGAGGTCTGCAACATCAGCGGGATGACATCGTGCAATGTGCTGCACCTGACCGGTGAAGGGGGCGCGCCATTTGTCAGTGGGCGTGACTACTTCGCCATGTCTGCCAATGAACTGAGCATCCTGACAGATCTCTGCAATGTGCGGATCTGGTATGTGGCTGCCCCGGTCAAGAACGCCACCGAGCTCCCAGCCCAGCTCTACCACGATCACGCCGATGCCATTGCCCATGGCGTCGCAGCCTTGCTCTATGCCCAGCCAGACCGCCCTTGGTCTGACCCTAAGCGGGCAGGATACCACCGGACTGAGTTTGTCGAAGGTTGGCGTCGCGCTGGCCGGTTCCGCAAAGAGCACAGCGCCCCGACCCAGGTCGAATTCCACAACCCGCCCCGCAAACACACTTTTTTCTAAAGGACTCCACACATGGCAACCGTTACCGTTGACTCTATCTTGAAGCGGGTAAATACCCTGCTCAATGATCGCACCTGGGTTCGCTGGCCCAAGCAGGAGCTGTTGGACTACTACAACGATGCCGCAAAGGCGATCGTGTTGATGCGTCCTGACGCCCACACCAAGAACGTTCAGTTCAACTGCGCCGCTGGTACCAAGCAGACTCTGCCAGCAGATGCCCTGCGGCTGATCGAGGTGCTGCGCAATGCCGACGGCAAAGTGATTCGCTTTGTGCCGCGGCGCGCTCTCGATGACAGTTACCCGGACTGGCATGCAGGTAAGGATGGCACCAGCGTGGCCGCCTACACCTATGACGATCGGGACCCCAAGAACTTCTATCTCTACCCGGGCCCCGCCGCCGCAGCGAAGGTGGATGTGATCTACTCCGTGGCGCCGCAATCTAAGGTGCTGGCGGACGTGGAAAACGTGGGCACGCCGGCGCTGGCCGATCTGGATGACATCTACATCAACCCGCTTATCGACTTCATCATGTACCGGGCCTTCTCGAAGGACTCCGAATACAGCGCCAACTCCAATCGGGCTGTCGGCCACTACAACGCCTACCTGCAGCAGTTGGGTGAAAAGACCCAGGTTGATGCCAGCCTCGAGCAGCGCAAGACCGAAGGATTCTCCCGCGTGACCGGGCAGTAAGGGGGCAGCATGGCTGGAGTGTGGAAGCGTGACGGTACGGTGGCCGTCACCAATGGCAACAAGAAGGTGACCGGTACCGGGACCACCTTCGCAGACACCAAGAACGGGGTGGCCAAGGGCCACCTTTTTTGTATCACCAGTGGCACCTCGGTGGATTTCTACGAGGTGGACTACGTGGTGTCCAACACGGAGCTGTATCTGGTGCAGGCCTACCGTGGTGTTACTGCCACGGGCAAAGCCTACGAGATCATCACGACTTTCTCGGATTCCGTTCCGGAGTTCGCCCGCCGACTGACCGCCACGCTGAGTGCCTATCAGCAGCAGAGCGATGCTTTTCAGGCGCTGCTGACGAGCACTGCCACCACTGTTGAGGTGACTGCACCGGATGGAACCAAGCAAACACTGATCCCGTGGAAACGTGTGACCAGTGAAGGGGAGGGCCAGGCTGCCCGCGCCAAGACGGAGGCGGACAAGGCAGCAGCAAGCGCGGCCCTGGCTGGCGATATTGTCGTAGCGTCGGTCCTCCCGCTGCCGGATGTGTGGGCGCCGCTCTCTGACAGCCTGCGCCTTATCACCGGTTATGGCCGGGATGTGCTGGTAGGGTCGGATGTTGTGGCGAGGATGGTGAATTTCAGCCGCAGCACCACAGCGACCTACATCGGCAAAGATGGCCAGCTTAAAACCGCTGCCGCGAATGAGCCGCGCTTTGAGAAAGAGGGGCTGCTGATTGAGGGGCAGAGCACGAATCTTGCCCCATGGTCGGATGACATAGATAAGTTCTCTAAAGTTTCCTGTACTATGTCCGGTGGCGTCATAACCGGATCGGCCACTGATGCTGCTCAAACTCGTGTTGACTATCTCAACGTAATTCCTGTTGGGGTATCGGGATACACCATCACAGCAGAATATGACCCGTCTCAATCTATGGGTATTGTTCAGTTGCGTGTCGGTGACAATGAATCGGGATGGGCAGAGGGTGCTACGCCTGTGACGTTGGAAGATTCCACCAGAAAGATGGTTAGAACCATAACCCCTGACGGATGGGTGCGCGTCAGCGTAACTAGCAAAATTGCCTCTGCGAACAGCTCAATACGGATAAACTTCGCTGCGAAAGGGGCCTCATCGGGAGGCGTCCCAACAGTTGGTCTAACGGCCAAGGTCCGCCGGGTTCAAGTTGAGGCCCTTCCGTTCGCCAGCTCCTACATCCCGACAGCTGGCGCCGCAGCCACTAGGGCTGCTGACGTTTGCAGCGTCCAGCGGGCCGGTAATTTTGTCGTGCCAGTAACCATCGGATGCAATTATAACCTCTTATCTGCTAATCGGTCAGGCCTTGCTCCAGCCCAGCTACTGGGATTTGTGGCTAGCGACAAGACATACGACGGACTGCGGGTTATAGCATCATCCCCGCCGCTTAAGCTGCAAAGCCTGAATGAGTTCGATGGCGGGTTGTCGCCCGGCGTCACTTGCCAATTATTTGGCACGGCAGTTTTCAGAGCTGCAAATGGGGTTAGAAATGAATTTTCATCGGGTGCGTTTGGGGTGCCAACGCAGGGGGATTGGAAGGGGCAGACCCTTGGTAGCACTCTCTACATCGGCAGAGCGGAGTCTAGCGACAATGCTAGATATTTGTTTGGCCACATCCGAAATCTTCGCATCTGGCATCGCGCCCTCACCGATAATCAAATCAAGGCTGTAGCATGACCGACTTCATCGACCTCAACCTCAAGGCGGCCGACAAGGCCGCCATGACCAAGGCCCTGCAGGCCGCTGGCTTCGTCAAAGACAGCGAAAGCGGCACACTCTATCACCCTACAGCATCGTTGCAGCTTCTACCGCCTGGCATGGTAACCAGACCGACTGGCGCGGTGCAGACCGTCGATGGTATCGAGCTGGAGGTGTGGGAGGCCGTTCCCGGCTATCACGCCAACGTGCGCACCACCGACGCCGCCCTGGCCGCCGCCCTGGCGCCGGTGACCGTGGTTGTCGAAACTCCCCAATATGTCTGGGCATCAGATCCCGCCAGTATGTGAGCCTTGCCTCCTGGCGCTCCCGGCGTTAGGATTTACCCATCATGGCCCTGCTCTCTCGAGCGGGGCTTTTTCGTTTCTGCCTCTCTGAGATCCCCATGCCCATACTCGATATCGTCACCATGCGAGGGACTATGCCGCGCGTGGAGCCCCATCTTTTGTCTGATGAGGTCGCGGTGATTGCTCGCGACTGCCATTTTGACCATGGCGTCATCTCGCCTCTGGAGGATGACGCCAGTGCTGGTGTGGAATTGCCCATCGTGCCTACCACCCTTTTTCACTATGGCCAGCACTGGTTCGCCTGGAACAAGGTGGTGGAGGCCATCCGCTCCCCGATAGCTCAGGACCCGTATGGCCGGGTTTACTACACGGATGGTGAGTATCCCAAGGTGACCCATGCCCAGATAGCCACAGGCGGCAGCAACAAGCCGACGGCGTGGTATCGACTGGGCATTCCAGCCCCAGGTGTTCCGGTCGGGGTTGGCACCATCACCCCACCTGTTGGTGGTGTGGATGATGACCTGACAGATGACGAAACCCGCTTCTACGTGGATACCTTCGTTACTGCGATGGGTGAGGAGGGGCCCCCGGGCCCTGTCAGCGGAAAGGTGAATATCGGGATCCCAGGGTCATCCGTCACCTTGATGCTGAGCCCACCGACAACCCAGAACAGTAACATCACCAAGCGCCGGATATACCGGTCAGTGTCCGGTGGCGGCTTGGCTGATTACCTGCTGGTCGCCGAGCTGCCCATTGCCCAAGCATCGTTTGTCGATACCCGCGCCGATGGGGAGCTGGGCGCCGTGCTGGAGACTTACGATTACACCATGCCACCCGACGGCATGCGCGGCATGTGTCAAATGGCGAACGGCATGTGCGCCGGCTTTGCTGGCAACTCCCTCTACCTGTGCGAGCCTTACCTTCCCTATGCCTGGCCGGAGAAGTACCGGCTGACCACTGAGCACGACATTGTGGCGATCGCTGCCATCGACACCACCTTGGTGATCGGGACCAAGGGGTACCCCTATCTTGCCCAGGGTGTGAGCCCGGCATCCGTGACCACCCAGAAGCTGAGTCAACTGCCGCAGTCCTGTGTCAGTGGTCGCTCTATGGTGGCTATGGATGGCGTTGTGCTCTATGCCTCCCCGGACGGGTTGGTCGGCATCGGTGCCAACGGTGGTCAGGTGGTCACCGAGGGGATCATCACCCGAAGCCAGTGGCGGGCAATGAAGCCAGAGAGCATGCGGGCATGGCACCACGAGGGGAAATATGTGGCCATGACCGACACCCACGCATTCATCTTTGACCCGAAAAGTGGCGACTTGCGTGAGCTGACGAACCGGTGGGATGCAGCTGTCTCCGATATGGAGAGCGACTCCCTCTACGTTGCCAAGGGCCGAAGCTTGCAGATTTGGCGGGGCGGGAGCGCCAGCAATGGTCAGTTCGTCTGGCGGTCCAAGCCATTTATGGAGCCAGAGGGAACGTCTTTCAATTGCTGCCGGGTGTTGGCTCAGGATGTTGGCTTGGTCGGGATCAAGTTGTTCGTTGACGGGGAGCAGGTGATGGAGCTGTCCCCTGGCAACCTGGTGCCCGGGGCGTTCAGGTTGCCGCCAGTGCGGGGCCGGTTCTGGCAGATAGAGGTCTTTGGCACCTCGGTGGTGAGCCGCATCACCCTCGCGAGCAGCATGGCGGAGATGGTGAACTGATGGCCAAGAAACCCGCTTATCGCGCCGGCCGTGACCAGGCCGCAACAGCCGAGAACGTGGAGCTGCTCACTGGGCAGCGTGGCGATCGCCTTGATAAGGCCGTCACGTTCCGGGAGCTGGCGGCATTGGGGTTGTCTACGCTGCGCCCTGGTGCTGGCGGCGTTTATGTCCCCGGCAAGAACCCAGACCTTTTCCCTCCGGGCCAGATGGAGTTCCCCCACGCTCCGGTCAATGTGATCGCCAATGGCGCATTTCACACGGTCCTTGTTGAGTGGGATCCGCCGCAGTACCGGGGGCATGCTCACGCCGAGATATGGCGAGCTGAGAGTGACAACCAAGCCGAGGCCACCCTGGTGGGGACCTCTTCGGCCAATCTCTTCTCTGACGCCATTGGCAAGGGCGCCAAATTTTACTACTGGGTGCGCTTTGTCAACGGCAAGGATGACAAGGGCCCCTTCCAGGGTATGCAGGGAGTCGAGGCTGAAACCAGCCGGGATGTGCAGGACATTCTCGACGAACTGCAGGGGAAGATAGAGGAGAGCCACCTGGCCCAGACGCTGCTTGGGCCAATAGAGCAAGTCCCCCAACTCCAGCTCGACATTGCGATCCTGAAGCCTAAGGTTGATGAAATCGAGGTCATGCGCCCCAAGGTCAATGAGATCGATCTCATTCTCCACAAGGTGGATGAAATCGAGGTCATTCTCCCCAAGATTGATGAAATCGAGGTGATCCGCCCCAAGATTGCCGCCATCGAGGGCAAGATCCCCGGCATCGAACAGGAGCTGGCCGGGTTGGATGAGCGCCAGAAGGTAGCGCAAGAGCTGCTGGATGATGCCCAGCAGCAGCTTGGGATGTCGAGCATTGAGCTCGGTTTGGTGCAGGACCGCCTAAATGCCAAGCTGGACAAGTACAAAGGCGACTTTGACTCGTTCCGGGATGCCGTGTTTGTCATCGACCCAGAAAACGGCAGCATGACCATGGATGCGGTCAATGCCGTGCGCGAGGAGATGCGGGCTTCTATCACTGAAGTCCATCTGGGGCTTGATGCCGTCGCCGGCCAGATCGACAGCAAGGCCGACAATGTAACCGTGGATAGCCAGGGCTCGCGTCTCACTGAAGCGGAGCAGCGCATTAATGGTCTGGATGCCAGTCTGAGTCAAACGGTCACCAAGGGGGAGTTCACTGACGAACAACAGCGAGTCACCCAGATTGGGCAGGAGCTAAACGCAACAAAAGGGGAGTTGACCCAGAAGGCCGCCCAGCAAGAGGTGGATGAGCATGGCCAGAGGCTGGCCAACGCAGAAAGCAAGCTGACGGTGCATGCTGAAGCTCTATCCACCCAGGCCCAGCGCATCGATGGCCTACAGGCGACCGTCAGCAGTAGCAGCGGAGAACTGGACGCCAGGATCACTGAGTTGGCTCGAGTGACGGCTGATGCCAATGGGGCGACCGCACAGCGCATCGATGGCCTGCAGGCTACTGTCAGCAGCAGCGGTGAAGAGCTTGACGCTAAGATCACCGAGCTGGCGCGCGTGACAGCTGACGCCGATGGCGTCGCCGCCCAGCGAGTCAGCGGACTAGAGGTGAGGGCCAGCAAGGCGGAAGGCAAGATCCTAGCGCTGGAGGAGGTTATCGAGTCGGAGGGCGGGATCACTGCCGGGCGGTTCGATGAAATTCAGGCTGAGATTGAGCTGGCAAAGGATAAGGCGGATGGTGCCTTGGATGTCGGCCAAGCTGCCATTGATGCAGCGCTGGCTGGTGATGAGCGAGATAGGGGAAATCGCAGTGCATTTGGCTCCATTCGCACCCAGCAGCAAGTGATCGTGGATGAGCAGTCCGCTCAAGCCAAGCGTATCACCGACATGAACGTCAAATTTGAAGGAAGGGATGCCAATACTCAGGCACGGATTAGCGGCGTGGAGGTAGTGCTTGCTGACACTAGTGGCGCGCTGGCCCAGCGCATCGACAACCTGAGTGCCTCAACAGACACAGCCCTTGATGAGACGACCGCCACCATCAAGGCACTGGAGAAGGTATCGAGCGACGCTGACGCTGCGCTTGCACTGAGACAGGATCAGATGCGCGTCGAGATGACCGAGGCTGATAACACGCTAAGTGCAGATATCGCCAGTGAGTCGGAGGCCAGGGTCACCGCCGATGAGGCCATCTCGAGGCGGGTGTCTGAGGTCGAGGCGCAGTTCAGCAGCGACCTCGAGGATGCGAAAGCGAGGATTGCGGCCGAGGAGCTGGCTCGGGCAACAAAAGATGAGGCGCTTGCCCAGCAGATCAGCACTGTCGATGCGGCGTTCAAGGCTGCCGATACGGCACTGTCTGCATCTCTCGCTGAATCGAGCAAAGCCATGGCAGATGCCGACCGAGCGCTGGGGGAGCGGATCAGCACCATCGATGTGACGGTTGGAGAGAACTCAGCCAGCATCACTGAGCTGCAGCGGGTCGTGGTGAGCAATGAGGAGTCGCTGAGCCAGCGCCAGGACAAGCTGGAATCAGAGGTAGATGTTGGCGCCGCCAGCCTGGTTGAAGGGGCTCTGGCCGGGGATGAACGTGACCGAGAGAACCGAAAGGCTCGCGGCGTCATTCTCCAACAGCAGAGCACGCTGGCGAATCAACAGGAGGCGCAGGCCAGGACAGTTGAACAACTGACCGCAGAGTTTGATGCCGAAACGGCAGATCTGAAGGCGCAGATCACCAATGAGCAGTTGACCAGGGCGACGGCTGATGAGGCGCTGTCACAGCGGATCAGTGTTGTTGATGCCGAGTTCAAGGCGGCCAATGCGGATACCAATGCCGTTATCAGCGCGCTTGAACAATCGAACGCATCGGCAAACGAAGCGCTGTCTCTTCGCCAGAATCAACTGGCTGCCGCACTTTCAGATGCTACTGCCGAACTTGTCGCAAACATCACCCAGGAGGAATCAGCCCGGGTCACCGCTGATGAGGCTATCTCGAGACGGGTTGCCGAAGTGGAGGCGCAGTTCAGTAGCGACCTCGCGGATACGAATGCGAGGGTTGCGGCCGAGGAGCTGGCTCGGGCAACAAAAGATGAGGCGCTTGCCCAGCAGATCAGCACTGTCGATGCGGCGTTCAAGGCTGCCGATACGGCACTGTCTGCATCTCTCGCTGAATCGAGCAAAGCCATGGCAGATGCCGACCGAGCGCTGGGGGAGCGGATCAGCACCATCGATGTGACGGTTGGAGAGAACTCAGCCAGCATCACTGAGCTGCAGCGGGTCGTGGTGAGCAATGAGGAGTCGCTGAGCCAGCGCCAGGACAAGCTGGAATCAGAGGTAGATGTTGGCGCCGCCAGCCTGGTTGAAGGGGCTCTGGCCGGGGATGAACGTGACCGAGAGAACCGAAAGGCTCGCGGCGTCATTCTCCAACAGCAGAGCACGCTGGCGAATCAACAGGAGGCGCAAGCCAGGACTGTTGAGCAACTGACCGCTGAGTTTGATGCTGAGAATGGGGAGATCAGGGCGCAGATCACCAATGAGCAGTTGGTTAGGGCGACGGCTGATGAGGCGCTGTCACAGCGGATCAGTGTTGTTGATAGCGAGTTCAAAGCGGCGGACGCCGCGACGAATGCTGCTGTTGCAGCTGAAGTGCGGGCGCGGAGCGATGCTGATAGCGCGCTGGCTGAACAGTTGTCCACCTTGGATGCAGAGTTCAAGGGGGCGGAGCAGGCCCTGGCGGCCAGCATCGATGAAGTGTCCCGTGTTAGTGCTGAAGCAAACCAGTCCCTTTCTGAGCAATTGAGTCAGGTGAAGGCCACAGCAGAATCGGCGGGCACCGCTGCGGCAGGAGCCCAGAGTAGTGCAAACCAGGCAAAAGAGGATGCAGCGGCTGCTGCGGGGATAGCCAATGGAAAGGGCAAGGTGCTCATTCAGTCAGCAGCTCCAGCAGTAGCAGATCGGCTTGCTCAGAATCTCTGGATTGATACGACCAGCGGCATCAACACTCCGAAGCGGTGGAGTGGGTCAGCCTGGGTTGCAGTAACAGACAAGGTCGCGATCGATGCAGCTCAAGCCGCCGCCGCAGCTCAGGCAAGCGCTGATCAAGCCGCACAGGGTGTTGCGAGAAATACTGCTGCCATCAATGACGAAGTGAAGGCGCGGGCTGATGCAGATTCGGCCATGGCACAGCAGATCCAGCAGGTAACGGCAAACTATCAGCAGGGAGATCAGCAACTCCAAGGCCAGATCACGGCAGAGTCAGTCGCCCGTGCCGATGCGATGCAAGCCCTCGGCAGCCAGATTGATACGGTGTCTGCTGTTGCAGGTAGCAAGAATAAAACGTTCTTCCAAGCCACTGCCCCAGGGTCAGCGATGGGCACCGGTGATCTGTGGTTTGACACAGCCAACAACAACAGGCCGTATCGTTACAGTGGTACTGCTTGGGTTGCCACTGACGACCCGAGGATTGCAGCCAATGCCGCCGCCGTTCAACTCCAGAGCCAAGCTATTGCCGACTTGCAAAATGGTGCCCAGGCCATGTGGACAGCGAAAGCCAGCGCGGGCCAGATCACTGCCGGGATAGGGTTGATTGCAAACTCTGACGGCACGAGTCAGGTGGCTATCTCTGCCTCTCAGGTGTTCGTATTCAACCCGAATAGTTCAACGCCCATGGCGCCGCTGTTTGCCATCGACAATGGTCAGGCGGTCATTGCCGAGGCCATTATCCGCAAAGCCACCATCCAGATCCTGACGTCCGAGAAAATCACGGCGGACTACATCAAAGCAGGGGTCAGCATGTCGGCGCCTGCGATCTCGGGCGGTTCCATCGATATGGGCAATGCCTTCCTGTCTGGCGGGGCAGCAGGGTTCGGTAAAGGCGGGCCATATGCCAGTTGGGGATTCGGCTGGTACACGATGATCTATGCGGACGGCAGCATCTATACCAATCGACTTCGTGCAGAAGGCGGTTATGTGAAGAACATGACCATGAACAACTGCACGATTGCTGCCGATTGCGTGGTCCTGGGGACGTTGGAAGCGGATCGGATTGTGGGTGATATCACAAGGATGATCAGGGCGTCAGGTAACTTCTCTTTGGCAGGTTACAAGCGAGCCAGAAACATGGTCTGCATCAAACCACTCACAGGTCTAGCAGAGGTTTCCGGATCCGGCACGATAGGGCTCATATTGTTGTGCAAGCTCAACGGCACTGAAGTAGCCAGGGCTACGTCCACAGCCTCGTTCCCTGTGGGTACGAATAGAGCGCCAATGAGTGTGACCTTCCAAGATGCTTTCGTGATCCCCGCTGGGACTGAGACCGTCAACATCACCTTCGAAGTGGTGGCCTATCCTGGGTCATCTATCCAGAACCAGCGCCTTATCGGGGAGAGCCTATGGCTGATGGGTCTATGGTGAGGGCTGCTTTGAACCGCATAGTCAGGGATACCGGGAATCCTAATCTCCCTCTCAAACTGCAAGACGCCATCCGAAACCGGATGGCGTTTTTGTTTGTGCGCGGTGCTGACGGGTTTGTGCTCAAGCCGCTGGCCGAAGATGGCGTGATCGGCGTCCTGGTCTGGGTGGGGTGGGGGGATGGTGGGGCGCCTGAGCGGCACCTGCCGGAAGTGAAGCGCCTGGCACGCCTGATTGGGGCACGCTGGCTGCGCTTCCACTCGGCGCGTAAGGGGTGGCTCAAGGTTGCGCCAAGAATGGGATGGGTCCGTCAGCCGGATGATGCTGATGGGCTCTATGTGTTTCAGATCAACCTATGAGGTGTAGGTGATGGGGAAGGGTGGCTCGAACGAAATTCAGGAGACCGAGGCTCAGAAGGCTGCGGCCAGTGTGGCCATGGAGCAGTGGGATCTCTACAAGAACGACCTGCAGAAATACGAGGACATCTTCATCGAGAAGGTGGATGACCTCAACAGCGAGGGGGAGTTCGACAAACTGGCTGGCACTGCGTCGCTGGGAGCGGCAAAAACCTTTGGCGACGCCAGAAAGGGGCAGGCCGATGCCATGGCTGCCAGCGGCATCGACCCGACCAGCGGGCGGTACCAGGAGACGATGGCCGGGCTTGAGACGGATCAGGCCCTGAGCCAGACGGACACGGCCAATCGAGCGCAGTCCAGCCAGCAAGATAGGCATGTGGCTGGCCTCAAGGATGTGGTGAGCATTGGCGCTGGGCAGAAAGCGGAGTCCCTGGCTGGCATGGGGGATGTGGCCACGACCAGCCTGCGCAAGTCGGTGAATGATGCGCAGATCTCGTTCCAGAATCGACAGGCCACGGCCGGCATGGTGGGTACCGTGCTGGGGGCTGGCACTGCTTATGGGCTTGCCAGCCTGAAAGCGCCGACGGTTACCAGCAACAGTGATGTTGCATCACATCTCGATAGCACCAAGACGCTTGCTGATAACCGCGTCTATAACCCCAACGCAAAAACGTATTTGGGAGGTAGGTAACCATGGGTTACGCCGCAGACACTTACGCCAAAATCACCCGCGAGCAATACCAGGACTGGAAGGCGCGCTTCTACCCCAAGCAGCAAGAGCTGATGGAGCTGGCCAACAACGGCCAGTTGCTGCGAGAGCAGCTTGGCCGGGTGGACGAGAACAACGCCAACGCTTTGCGTTCGGCCCAGCAGGCCACGGCCAACCGCAATGCGCGAATGGGGTTGGGCACCATTAGCAATGCCAACGATAACAGCCAAGGGCTGCGCATGGCGCTGATGACGGCGGGTACCGAGAACGGCCTTCGTGAACAGGAGCAGACCCGACAAATGGGGATCCTGACCGGCGCGGATGCGGGGCTGCGTGAGGCAATCAAAACCGGAGGGGGTGTGTGATGGGGTACGGCATTTTGGATATCGGCGGCCAGACACGCCAGCAAGGCCTGGCGGGTTTGCGCGATGCTGCCAACCGAGAGTCGGAGATGGAGGCTGCAAACAAGAGTCTCAAGACAGCTCGCAAGGGGCAAACCCTGAGCACAATCGGTACTGGCGCATCGATGGGCGCTGTGTTGGGCATGGCGGGTTCACTCGGTGGCCCTCTGGGCGCACTGGCAGGTGCTGGGGTTGGGTTTCTGGCAGACAGCTTGTTTTAAGGGGGCATGATGAGCGTATCGGGATTGGCAGAAGGGTTTCTGGCTGGCTTCAACACCATGGATCGCTATCAGCGGGGCCAGAAAGAAGATGAGCGGATGGAGAGGTCAATGGGCCTGCGTGATGCCATGTGGCAGAACGAGCAGGAGCGGCAGAAAAAGGATGACGCTCGGTATGAGGACGAAACCAAATATAACCGAGGTCGCCATAAGGTTGACGACGACAGATGGAACTTAGAATACGCAGGACGGCAAAAACAACTGGAGTTGGATAATAAGCGCGCCAACGCGATGCTGAGCCTTAACGTGGAGCAAAATAAAAGGGCCCAAGAGTCTCACGCACTGGCCGTGGCAAAGAACAATCGGGACCAGTGGTGGCTCGACAATGAGGTGCCGTTCAATATGGCGACAGCAGCGCTGGGGCGAGGAGAGCAAATTACACCAGAGCAAGATGCTTTGTTGAACCATGAATATGCCGCCGGGCGAAATCCATACCGCGTGTTTGGTGACCCGCAATGGCACCGGAGTTCTGACACTGTTTATCAAGGGATGAAAGCAATCATTAACAACCCGGACGCCAGGGTCTGGGATATGGGGAAAATGCGTGAGGCAATTAATACTCCCGAGATGACGCAAGCTCTGACCTATATGGTCAAGGGCAATCTCGAAAAAGGTATTGGGACCGTCACCCCCACAGGAGTAATTAAGTCATATGGAGAGGTGGAGGTTGTTCCAACAGGCCGCGGGACATTCTTCCTTCAGGCCCCTGTGACCTACATCAACCCAAAGACTGGTGAAGAAACTGTCAAAGATGCCCCTATAACCGAGGGCCGAACTGGTGACCCGAGCGACCCCGTCAAGGAGCTCACCCCCCAGAGGTTGATTCAATACTTCGGCAAGGCGCGCCAGGTCAGCCAGCAGATCCAGCAAAACCCAGAACAATGGGAGAACTTTCTTGTACAGACCGGTGTTAATCCACCGGCTGACTATAAAGGGCTGAAGGCTGCCCTGGCTGATCTCCACAAGCAAGAAGCCAAGGCGCTGGCCGATGGCGGGGATCCGGCCACGGTCAAAGCGGCATTTGATGAGGCCAGAGAAAGCTTGCCGTCTGTCTACGGGGTGAATACTGGCGGGACACCTGGTGCGGCACCCTCTGGTGTCAATCCTGAGCAGTGGAGCCAGAGCAACCCTGAACGCCAGCAGTTTATGAGGGAGGCTGAGCAGGGGGGGTGGCTTGGCAGCTATCTTGAAAGCCCGGAAAAAATGGACGGTGCCTTTGAGTTATGGCGCCAAGCTGTTGCGAAAGAGGAGGCAGCCAAGCAAGCGGCGGTGTCTGCTGAGAAGGTGCGCAATATGGAAGGGGGTAAAAATAAACCGCACAACTACCGCGCAGCAGAAGAGGCGGCCGTGAATACGGTTATTGCACCATTTACTAATGGACAGCCGACGCTCAACAAGGCACCAGATGGTGCGGCGGCCTATCAGGCGATGAGCCTGGCCCAGGCTCGCCGATAGTTGCCTTTCACCTACCCCAGCGTTAGCATCTCTCCATCGTCGGTCAGTCTGCATGCTGATCGCCCCATCTCAAAAGCCCCGAACGGTTCGCCGCTCGGGGCTTTTCTTTTGCATAAAGCCGAGGCCACTCGAATGGACAAGCACAGTCTCCGTGACGCATCCCTGCCACAACCGCTGCAATCTGACTCTCGAGGAAAGCAGTTCTGGGATGGCATCAACAGTCAGCTTTCATCACCGCCCGCAGCTGCGGCCCCAAAGCGAGACCTCGAAACAGAATGGAGTGATTATCCTAAGGCGGTGGGCGCTGGCGCACTGGATCTCGTGGGCGGCATTGGTGAGTTAGCGCGGGGCGTGATAAGTCACGGGAAAGAGGATGGGGGGAAGACTGCTTGGGGAATGTTGCCTCTGCGATCACCCCCTTGATGAAAGGGGTTGCGGCAACAGGGGATTTAGCTCAATCCGGCGCGGATGCCTTGAACGAGAGTATGAGTGCTGACGCCAAGGAGGCACTGGGACGCCGACTGGTCGATGAAACGCCAGAAGGCCGGTTGACCCTGGGGGATGGCGCAGGGGATATCGATGTCTGGGCCATGAAAATGGCGCAGGGCGTTGGCTCTTTGCTACCGACACTCGCCGCTGGCGGGGTGACTGGGGTGGCCGCCAAAGCCTCTATCGGCCGGGCTGTCACTGCATCCATGGTCAAGCGTGGCGCGACCCAGGAGGTAGCCGAAGCGGTCGCCGCCAAGGCAGTATCCAAAATTGCCACCGGCGCCGCTGTGACCACCGGGGCGACCGGGTCAGTCGGCAGTGCGGGGGTGAACACTCGTGACACTGTGCTGGGAATGAGCTTTGACGAGCTGGCGGGCAGCGATACCTTCCGCCAGTCGTTTACTCGCATCGACCAGGATCAGCAGACTGCCCATCTCTCTGATGAGGAAAAGTTGGGGCTGGCCCGGGAGGAAACGGCCAACTTGGCCAGCCGAGCCACTATGAGCGACGCCAAGGTGTGGGGAGCTGCCGCCATGGGCTCCATGATGGGCGACGCCATGCTGTTCAAGATGCTGGCTGGCAAGGCGGCCACCGGTGGAGTGCTGAAAGGTGCTGCCAAGGGGGCGGCAGGTGAGGGTATCAGCGAAACCCTGGAGGAGGGGGTGCAGCAATACGCCGTCAACGAATCCCTCAACGAGGTGGCCGCCGCTGATATCGACCCGATGAAGGGGGTCATGTCGAGCGCGATCGAGGGCGGCTTGATAGGGATGGGGACAGGTGGTGCGGTAGGTGCTGTCGGTGGGGCGCGAGGCGGTAAGCATGCCAGCCAGGAAGATGGCGTTGGGACCGATCCGGTTGCAGAGCCTTCCGCGCCGGTGACGGAGGACGCTGCTGGTCCGGCAGTGGATCCGAACTTTGCATCTGTTCCACAGGAAGACGGCGAGCAGGCGCCCTCCGCCTCGCAGGCCGAGGGGGAGCTGAATCCGCTCGGCCCCAGCGCCAGCCAGTTCCCCGGTGTGTTTGAACGTGATCAGCGCGGTATCTTGCGCGTGAAGGGTGATGTTGATGCGCTGGCGTCATGGGCCGAGCAGGCCGATATGCCCTACATCACCGATGGTGATGGCATTGCAATCCCCGCCAAATATGCCAAGCAGGCAGAAAAGGCGATCAAAGGTTACCGGCCGGTTGCAGCCGAGCCAGTTGCAGAAGATCTTCAACCGCTGGAGGTGCCAGCATTCCAACAGCTTGACCCCATCGAGTTGACGCCAGCCTATCAGCGTCAAGGAGATACGGTTGACCGTGCCACAGAACCACAAGCAGTGACAGGAACCCTGGATCTAGGCAGTGAGATAGGAGGAATGTTTGCCGGTGAGCATAACCCGCTTGGGTCAGACAAGTTTGACCCGGTGCGTGAAGTTCCAGCCTTCCAGCGTCAAGGCTTTGTTCGTGGCGCTCATGATTTCAAAGGCACCCCTATTGTGCCACTGGAGGGGGAACTTCTGACGCCTGGCTCGGAGCTGATGCCACTGAGCAGTAGTATGGAGGTGGGAGCGCCTCGCACCACTCCAACTGCTAGCGGCCCGGGTGCCGGTGAGGTGTGGGGTGGTGGTGCCGCTTTGCCTGACCTGCGCCAACCACCTCCCCCTCAGCAGATTGAACAGTCAGACACTATCTTTGCCGATGGTGAGCCCGGCGCCGATCCCCGCAACAGCGCTTATACTCCGCCACGGCTCTCCCGCGACCAGGTTGAACGCACCCTGGGGGAGGAGTCCATTCGGGATCCGCGTTCCCCAGTCAGGCAGTCCATCGCCAAGGCTGGCAGCGCCACAGATAGCGTGTTTGGCCCCCTGCAATCTCTGCGCATTACCCGCAAGGGCAAGCCCTTTGCCACCGAGAAAGAGGCGGCTATGGCCAGCCGCAAGGATCAGGAAATGCCGGTGCCGCTCAATGGTGGCGGCTTTGGGGTAGCGGCTATCGGTGAGGTGCAACAGGCCCAAGCGCAGCAGGGCGCAGTCAATCAACCGTCAAGCAATTCGGCCCAGCAGGATCGCCAAGACGGAAAGACTGAGATCGCGCAAAATGGCATGGTGATCGTTCATGGTTCCGGCAATCCAGGCATGAGCGAGCAGGATATTCAGATTGTCCGCGCAAGTGGTCAGAAGCAGGGCAAAAAGGGCCGTGTCTATGGTGGCTTCTATGGCACCAGCGAGCAGGACGCGCACCAAGCGCAAGCCTACGCCGATATGATGGGCGGCACGCCCACCCTGTACGATGTCAAGATTAAGCCTGGCACCAAGGTGTTGCACAAGCAGGGTGATATTACCCGCCTTTCTGAAAGCTACATCAACGAGTTGGTGAGTCAGGGATATGGAGTGGTCACCGGCACCGACCCGCGCGGCCAGACAGAGCATGTAGTTATCGACAAAAGCGCCGTAGCAAGCATGGCCCCGCGCGGCGCGCAAGCAACCCCGTCCCAAGTCAACGACACGAATGTCGCTGACATGCGTCAACCATCTGATCAGCCAGCTGCAAGCGTAAGCGCTGAAACAGTTCCGGCGCCGTCTGCCACCGCGGGCGAGGCCAGCCAACTAGCACCAGCCATCGATACCGGATACCGCGAGGTGATCCCCGTCAAGCAACCCAAGACAGAGGTGAGCAATGAGCCAGTTACCCCAGTACCTGCAATCAGCAGTGAGCGATCAGGTGATCAGCCTGGCGCAGGCGATCCGGTTGCAACAAGTGTTGGACCAACCCCTGCCGAACTCGCGGAGCGAGCTGGACCCGGAGATCCGGCAGATGGCGCTCCTCTTACACCTTTACCTGTCACCCAACCAGGAGAGGAAAATTCACTGACAGCCCCGGCACCTGCCGGGGTTGCTGTATCTGAAGAGGCGCAAGCTGAACAGGCTCGCACGACTGCCGGGCCAGCGGCGGCGCCGACACCCTGGTCGGAGATGATTGATAACCCTGATGGCACCATCACCCTGAAAGGCGAAGTGCCGATCATCAAGCAGTGGGCCAAGGATAATGGCGTGAAAGCCATCCCCGGCAAGGGCGGTCTGGTGGTAGCCAAGTCGTTCACAGCCAAGGTGCGAGGCCTTGCTGCTCCGGCCGCCAATGAGCCTTCGGCACAGGTCGAGGCTGCTCGAGGTGGGGTGGTTCGGGAACCAACCGAGGTAGATCTTATTGATCGCGACCTGCTGAAGGAGCATGCCGGGCGCTGGAAGTACCGATCTGCTGTAGGGGCTGGCTGGTTTACCTCCAACACCAAAGAGGGCGCTATTGACAGGGCGCGGGAGGCCTACCGGAGGGCTTTCGAGAAGGGGAACCCCGTGCCGACTCGCGAGGAGCGCTGGGAACAGTCTGAGCGCGAGTTTGCTGGGCGCATGGACAACCGCTTTGGCGGGATGACCATAAATGAGTTGGAAAAACGCCACCAGAACCTCGGCGGTACCATTGCGGATTTGCAGTTGGCTGGCCGGCACGAGATGAATGGCAATGGCGGGCGTCGCACCGGTGCCGCGGTAGCCAATGAGGGGGCTCGTCAGGCAGGCCAAGAGAAGATGGATCTCGAGCGTTATATCCAGTTGCGCCGTGAGCGAGAAGAGATGGCTGGCAGTGCGCCGACTCGGATGATAGAGGAGGCCCGCGCCGAGGTTGCGCCCGTCGATGCCAGCACCCTGGCCGATGACGAGGCGATTGCAGTGGCCGATGAGCTGGGTCTGGAGCATGGGGATAACCCGGACGATGCCCGCTGGCGGCTGGATGGCGTCAAGCCGCAGGTGCTGGCCGACACGGTTGATCGGGTGCGCAATCCTAGCCAACCAGCCAAGTTTGAGCGCAGCAAGGATAATCCCAATATCGTGGCGGCCCCGCCGGTGGAAGGCGAGCCAGAAACGCGGCCCAACCGGGTGCGGATGTCGCAGCAACGGGTTGCCGCCGTGGGCGAGCAGGCTGGCTTGACGGCGGATGAGGTTGCCGGGATTGTGTCGGATTTCAGGGCTGAGTATAAAGGGGCTCGGTCACTCGATTTTATTGTTGGTCAAACTCAAGAGGATCTTTATGGACCAGAAGGCAGCCCCGAGCAAATCGGATGGAGCGACGGGGGATACCTCCCCGGCAAGCAGCAGGTCCATCTCTTCGCCGACAGCATCACCCGCCGAGCGGGAAGGCTCGGTCAGGATATTCACCAAGGAGATGGGGGAGAAGGAGGGGTATCTGGAGATCCCGTTCTGGATCAGTCGTTCAGACCAGCGTCACGAGATGAACAGGGTGTGGGAGGCGCAGAAAGAGCAAAAGCGGAAGTCGTCACTACCTTACGTCATGAGGTCTTGGGCCACTACGGTCTGGACACGTTTACGCCAAGCGATAAAGAGGCCCTTCTCCAGAAGCTGATCGACGCCAAGCAGGAGAAATGGATCGCCCCAGTCTGGCAGCAGATTGCGGGCGATTCTTTTTATGGCAAGCAGAGCGCACTGCACCAGGCGGAAGAGGTCTTTGCCCACCTTACTGAAAACGAGTTGCCGTCGCGCACCATCCAGGCATGGAACGGTATCAAGACCGAGTTCTCCCGCATGTTGCGCAAGGCCGGTTTGGCAAAGGGCCCCATCAAGGAGCACGAGCTCGATAGCCTGATCCGGGCTGTTGGTGAAGGCATTCGCAGCGGAAAGCGCACCCGCCAGAACATCCGCACGGGCGAAGAGGTGATCGGCAAGCAAGCCGATGAGCCAGCCAAGGACGACAAGCCTGAACGCATAATCCGCTTCTCAAAGCAGGCAATGGCACAAGGGAACAAGCCGGCCAAGCACCTGACCCGTAAAGAGGCTGAGCTGGTTTCCCATGGTTGGTTCAAGCAGTACCGGGGGGCGAGCGGCATCAAGGTACAGATCCACGCCACCCAAGCAGAGCTTGAAGGGGCCCTGGAGCTGGATGCCAAGGACGGATTGATCCGTCGCGCGGCGTTTGACGACGATGCAGGCACTCTCCATGTGGCTGCCGACACCATCTCCGACCCCAAGCGGATGCGCGAGATCCTGCGCCATGAGGTGCTGGCCCACTACGGCCTGGCCAATGTCCTGGGTGATGGGGAATACACCAAGCTGATGAGCCGCCTCATCCAGTCCCAGAAGGACCCCAGCATGAAGCCGGTGTGGGATTGGGTAAACACCCATTATGCCGACGAGGACATCGGCACCAAGGCCGAAGAGGTGGTGGCTCACCTCGCCGAACTGGAACAGGGGGCCTGGGGCCGTGGCTGGGATCGGGTTGTGGCCTGGGTGACACGGGCGCTGCGCGCCGTTGGCTTCGTGCCGGATGGCATCACTGCTGCTGAGACCCGTTCCCTTATCGAAGGACTGGGTAAGCAGTTGCAGCGAACTGGACAGGATGACGGAGGCTCAGGCGGCAAGAAATTTAGCCAAGAGGAGAAACCTGGTGAGGATACATTCAAACCATATCCTGGGGAGGCGGAGGAATATCGTCGGCAACTAGGCAAGATGATGGCGTCACCAAAAAGCGGGGAATTGGTTATCGAAATGGGACACACCCCGCTCGTGCTTCAAGCCGTTGGCGCGCCCGACCTGCCGCTACGGATCACCCGGGACATTGTTCGTAAAGCCACAAACGGGGTCAAACATGATGTCCCCATGCCCGTGATTGAACAATTGCCTGAGCTACTGCATGATCCGATTGCAGTATTCGATTCCAAAACAGAGCAGGGCGCAAAGACTATCTTGATCGATGCCAGTGATGCGTCTGGTCGCCCGATTATTACGGCAGTCCATTTGAACGCCAAAGCGGGACGTATTGATATCAACCGCATTGCCAGCGTCTACGGGAAGGACAATAGCCATCGCGTGCTGATGGGCTGGGTAGAAGAGGGATTGCTTAGATATGCCAAAGAAAAACAAAACCCGCTCGGTACGACCCAAGGGCTCCAATTGCCCAAGCGTGGTTCACCAGAACGGGTTTATGGCTCAAATATACTCTCCAGAGGAGACCTTGCCAAGGATGCTGACAAAGTCCGAGATAGAGTCACTGCGGCAGGACATGCGGCGCCGTCACGAAGCGAACAAGAAAGCGCTCGAGACGATGGACCTTTCCCACCTGATGGTCTGAAGTTCAGTCAAACCAATTCCGCGGCCGACGAAGCGCTGCAAAAGCTCAACCTGGGCCCCAAGCCCGACATCATCGACAAGACCAAGGCCAGCCTGAACAAGCTCCGTCAAGTTGACCGAGGCGTGGTCAGCTCATGGGTTGATCGCGTCATCAAAAAAGCCAATACCGAGGTGCTCGACGCGCTGGCCCCCATCAAGTACGCCGAGGAGGCCGCCGGCATTACCGATGCTGCTGACTCCGGCTATGTGGCTGCACGGATGGCGACGGGGGCCGCCTCCACCATGCAGGCGACCATGCTTTACGGTTTGCCGGAGTGGAAGGATGGGGTGATCCAGCGCAAGGCGGGCACCGGCGAGAAGGATGCGCTGCTGGGAATCTTTGCCGACCTGGGAGCCGACCTGCACAACTGGCTTGGCTGGATGGCTGGTCACCGGGCGGAACTGCTGATGGCGCAGGGCAGAGAGAACCTGCTCGATGCCAATGACATTGCGGCGCTCAAGGGGCAAGGCAAGGGCAAGGAGGCCAAATTCCTTGATGCCAAAGCCCGCTGGAACCGCCTCAATGCCGCAACCCTGGACCTGGCACAAGAAGCTGGGCTCTTCACCAAAGAGGCGCGGGCCGAGTTTGAAAGCGAGTGGTACATCCCGTTCTTCCGTGAATCAGATGACGGCGACGTGATCGCCCCCTTCAAGACGAAGGGCATTGCCAACCAGAACTCCGGCATCAAGAAGCTCAAGGGCGGGGAGGCCAACACCAACGACCTGCTCGAGAACATCTTCACCTCCACCTCCAAGCTGATCGACGCGTCCATGAAGAACATGGCGGCCCAGAAGACGGTTTGGAACCTGGCGGATACCGGCATCATCGAGGTCATTCCGAAGCCAAACAAGATGGATTACCAGGCCCTTGCCAATGGCAAAGACAGGATCATGGTCAAGCTGGAGGGGGAGGACTACATGATCCGGGTTGAGGATCCGGACCTCTATCGCGCTATGACCTTCTGCGACCGCAAGCCGTTCAGCGCCATGGTCAATGTGGCGGCCAAGGCCAAGCGCCTGCTTACTGCTGGGGTCACTGCATCTCCCGAATTCATGCTGCGCAACTTCCTGCGCGACTCACTCTCCAGCTGGGCGATCAGCAAAGACGGCTTCAGGCCGGTGATCGACTCCATCAAGGGGGTGAAAAAGACCCTAGCGATGGACGGCAGTACCATTGATGTGATGTTCAGCGGAGCCTCCTTCCTGGGCGGCTACGTGAATGGCAATGACCCAGAGGCGATGGCCGATACCGTGCGTAAGTCGCTGCGACGCAAGGGGATGACGCCCGAGCAAATCGCCCGCTACGAAAAGAGCATTATCCGCAACGCCGCTCAGGCAAAGGGCGTGGTTGCCAATGTGTGGGAGAAGTACAACCGCTATGGCGAGGCTTTCGAGAATGCCAACCGCGAGGCGGTCTATGCCGCAGCCATCAAGGCTGGCAAGAGCCACGCCCAGGCGGCGTTCGAGTCGAAGGACCTGATGGATTTCTCCATGCTGGGTGCCTCACGCACCATGCAGGTCATGACCCAACTGCTGCCGTTCTTCAATGCCAGGGTCCAGGGTCTCGGCAAGCTGAGCCGTGAGCTGCGCGACAACCCGCGCGAGATCGCCAAGCGTGCCGGCATGATCACGGCAGCAAGCCTGGCGCTGCTGGCCCTCAACTGGGATGACGAGCGCTATGAGAAGCTGCCGGACTGGGACAAGGATGCCAACTGGCACTTCTGGATTGGGGATGAGGAGTTCCGCATCCCCAAGCCGTTCGAGATTGGGGTGTTGTTCGGCACCATCCCGGAGCGCATGGTGCGCGCCATGGGCGGGAAGGACACTGGCGCGCAACTCGGCAAGGCGATAGCCAGGGCGGTCGGTGAAACGTTCGCGCTCAACCCCACGCCGCAGATCGTCAAGCCGTTGGTGGAATCCTACTTCAACTACGATGCCTTCCGTGGCATCCCCATCGAGAACGCGCAGGACCTCGCAGTGCAGGCGGAGGCTCGCTACAACGAGCAGACCAGTCTGATGATGCGTGAGCTTGGCGAAACCCTGGGTATGTCACCCAAAAAGCTGGAGCACCTGCTGATCGGCTACACGGGCACCATCGGCAGTTACGTGATGGCGGCGGCCGATGGCCTGATCCGGGCCGGCACGCCCGGGGAGTCTGCAAGCTGGCGCGCCGATGAGATCCCGCTGGTGAAGGCCGTGTACCGAGGCAGCGGCCCTGCCAAGTCCACTCAGCACATGGAGGAGTTCTACCGGATGCTGAACGAGGTGAACCAGCTCAAGCGCACCGTTGATCAGTACCGCAGCGAAGGGCTGACCGACAAGGCAAACGAGCTACTGGAAGAGCAGGGCGGGATCCTGAAGTCGCGCCGAAGCCTGAGTCGAACCCAGCAGCAAGTGCGTGTGGTACGCAACAGGATTGAGCTGATCCAGCGCGACCGCACACTGACCGCAGAAGAGAAGCGCCGGCGCATCGATGAGATGCTGGCCCGCCGTAATGACCTGGTGTATCTGGCGGTCAACAAGAACAAGGCGAACTGGGAGTAAGGGGGAATAGCGGCCCTGGCTGAGCCTCTGTGATAGGGGTAATCTGGGGCCTTTACCGCTGAGGGCCCTGACCATGTGGATACTGTTTGCTCTGATAATGATGGTGGTGGCGCTGAAAGCATTCAGTGTTAGTTTCACCCTAGCGTTGATACCGATAGCGATAGGGGTCTGGTGTTTCAGTAAATCCAACCGTGAGAGCCTGGATAACTTCATGGCCTTCACTTTCATCATTGTACTGATTGGTTTTGCTGTGAATGTGTTGGTTTCGCCTTAGTAAGGTGTAAGTTGCGCATCACTCTCACCAAGTGATGTCTTGAACATACTGGTTTCACGGATCTATGTCACATTGCCGTTGGCTAGTTTTGTTAGGCTCAACTTAACTACCGAAATGGTATTGATCTTATTGCTTAGTCATGGGATAAGAGGCAGACCCAACTTATGCACAGGATGTGCGTATTGACAATTGGGTGCGTTTTTGGTATAGTATTGCGACTCGAAAATCGATAGAGACTCGTATGACCACCACTGTGTGCGATTTCATTAACAGGGTTGTTGCAAGTGATTCTCGGTGGTCAACAAAGTTAGATGATTATGGTTTCTACAACCATATCGCTTTTGTCGATGACACCGGTTTTGGAAAGTTGTCGATAAGAGGCAATCACGTCTTATGCTTAGCAGGTGACGGGAAGCTTATCGAGCAGTGGAAGCAGTGGTGGAAGGCGCCGGTTTTGTATCGGGAGCATCCTCCGGTAGTTTCCGATGCTGGGGCTGTAGTGATCTATGCAATCAATAGAGCCACTAATCAGCTCGAGTTTGGGCTTCAATTGAGTTGCGCTCACTTAGACCCAGACACTCGCCATATACAGGCTGTTTTTTCTGGTTCTGGCGAGACGGCTGCACTGTCAAACTGGCAATCAGCCAAATGCGCTAAAACCGCAGTAGAGCAAGCAAAGCTCAGAGACGTGTTTACAGGTGGTACTGTACGTTTCGTCAATTTGAGCACCGATGAGATGGACATTGAGGATGAATTGGATTCCCTTGATGCTGTGCTTAATCAATTGCAAGAGAGAGGGTATGTTATGAGACAAGACGACCCCATGAAAACTATGATTCCTGTTAAAGAATTTGACGCAAAAACTATATCGGCCCTTGCATCAAACGGTTCTTTGCAGCTATCCGCTCCTTGTGGCAACGAGGCTGTTGTCTGGGATGAGGCTGCCAAGCATAGACTTGGGGCCTTCATTGATAGAGTTATAGAATCGGAAAGCCGTTCTTAATCTATTGATATTATTAGCTTAAACCCGTGCATCATGTGCGGGTTTTTGTTTTTTGGCTAATAGCTCTAGTAAGTGATCATAAGCGGGAACCTACAGATATCCGATGTCATTCATCTTTTCGTATTGATCTAAGTCAGCAAAATAGTTCCTGCTCTTCCGTCCCTGGTTAATTTTGTTGATAACCAGTACATGGGGGCATTATTGCCCCTCTTGCCCCTCTTGCCCCTCTTGCCCCTCTTGTGTTCCTGACTTTCTGTCAGTATTTCTCATAACCGCTTTCACTTTCTTTCGCACTTCGTCAGTCATTACACTCCTGATGCTGTTCAGCAGCTCTCTGACCTCTCGCAGTTCGTCATTCAGAATCTGTGAGGTGTTTCTGGATTACCGTATCGGCAAGCTGGGCCCAATCACCCCACAACTGACCACCATAGAGATCCTGCAGATCGCCATGCAGTCCGAGCAAGAACGGCTGCGCCTGGAGGCCGCCAACCACGAGTTGGAACTGCAGATGGAGGCAGCCAAACCCATGGTGGAGGCGCTGGAGAGGATCGCTTTGGCCGATGGCTCGCTGAACCTGACCGAGGCCGCCAAGGCGCTGCAACAGCAGCCGAAGAAGTTCAATCAGCACCTGTGCAGCCTGCGCTGGATCTACAAGCGTGCCGGTGGCAAGCAGTGGCTTGGTTATCAGGACAAGGTGCAGCAGGGACTGGTTGAGCACAAGGTTACGATGGTGCCCTTGGCTGATGGCGGTGAGCGTCTTTGTGAACAGGTTCGCATCACACCAAAGGGGCTGACCAAGCTGGCCCAGCAATTCTGTGTCGGGGGTGTGCAATGAGTGCCGCCCAACTACAGGTTGAGTTGAATGCACTGCTGGGGGAGTTGGAGGTTATCGATCTCTGTCCCCAGGAGCGCAGGGCTCTTGTTGACAGGATACTGCGTCTGATTCCTGACCTAGCTGAATGATACTGATGGGGCTATGGCCCCATTTTTAATACCCAAATCAGTCCAAAAATGATAAATTCAAGAAATGTACTGTATGGGTATACAGTATTTCACAGTCGAGAGACTGGGAGAGCTAGGAGGAAATCGGATGGAATCACTGCTAAGCGAACTGGAAGAGTTTGTTGAGACGCTGGACCTGGCGCCTGAGGAGGAGAGCAAGATCGCGCGCATTCTGGAAAAACTTCGCGATGAAGCCACCGTGTCAGCGTGATGCGGAAGGATTCGGATTGGCCCGCCACTGCGCGGGCTTTTCTATGCCTGCGTGATACGAGATTCTTAGGTAATTGCTTGGGGCATTTTTGGGGCAAAACGAGGGGTAAAATGCGGGGAAATGCGGTGTGCGCTGGGGGATGCGTGAGGCCAAAAAAAGGGCCTTAAGCCTTATGCCAAGCGGCTTGGCAATGGATCCTGATAGAAATCAGTCATTCCTTTGCCGATAATCCGGGGTCATAATATCGCAAACTGCACTTTCTCTGTAGCAAGGCCTGAGTAATGAAGTTATTTGTTAGAGATTTGACTGTGATCGATTCCAGCTATTTATGCGAGCGCCGCGGCATGGTGGGCGAGAGCTGGCTGGTGGACATCGAGATGAGCGGCGAGCTCAACGAGATGAGCATGCTGCTGGACTTCGGCCGGGTGAAGAAGCTCATCAAGTCCATCATCGATGAAGAGGTGGATCACAAGCTGCTGGTGCCGACCGAGAGCCCCCTGGTGCATATCCACCCACTGGACAACGACGAGTGCACCGTGGATCTGCTGCGTCCGGGCCGCTCCATCCACCTGCGCTGCCCGACCCAAGGGTTTGCCTTCATTCCCGCCCCCCAGGTGGATAAAGAGTCGGTGACCCGCTATCTGCTGGGGGTACTGGCCAAGCGTCTGCCCGGCAACATCAAGGATCTCTCCCTGACGTTGCGTTCGGAGCGCATCGAGGGCGCCTTCTACCACTACAGCCACGGCCTCAAGAAGCACGACGGCAACTGCCAGCGCATCGCCCACGGCCACCGCTCTCCCGTCGAGATCCTGGTGGATGGAGAGCGTGACGAGGAGCTGGAGTTCAACTGGGCCGAGCGCTGGGCCGACATCTACCTGGGCACCGAAGAGGACAGAGTGGCCCTTGGCGAACTCGCCCTGAGCGAGCGGGCCGAGGCGTCACTGAAAGAAGGGGACGCTCACTACATCGGCTTCAAGTACGTGGCGCCCCAGGGGCTGTTCCAGCTCGCCATGCCGGCGGTGGAGGTGGAGATGATCGACACCGACACTACCATCGAGCTGCTGGCCCACTACATCGCCCGCGAGGTGAAGAAGCAGGTAGGGGACAAGTTCGTCAAGATTGTCGCCTATGAAGGGGTCGGCAAGGGCGCCATCGCCTACGCCTGAGCCAGGTTCTTCGCTGCCATGAAAAGGCCCCGCCAATGCGGGCAATGCTGTTCACTTAAGCGGAGCCGCATTGCGATTTACCGGAAAACGGGTCTTTGATATCTTCACCGCCCTGGGT
>NZ_JAPCIS010000033.1:0-50594 GCF_027707425.1 Aeromonas sp. QDB63 | reverse complement strand
TAGCGACTAATCAGATCGCACAAACTGGACTGAGTTCCCTTCCTCCGGTGATCTACTATTCGGAACAGCTATTTAGATGACGGGTTGTCCGAGTTCAGACTGAACGGCGTGTGTGTATTTTCTCCGGGTGCGGCGACGGGCCTGGACCGCCTCTGCCAGCATGGCAAGCAGGTGTTCACTCTCTTCCCAGCAGAGGCAGGCATCGGTCACTGACAGACCGTATTGCAGTTCACCCAGAGGAGCCGGTTTCTGGTTTCCTCCCAGCAAGAAGCTCTCGACCATGACGGCGGCGACGGCTTGGCTCCCTTCGCTCAGCTGGCGACAGAGCTCTTTGGCGACCTTCAGCTGGTTCGTGTGCAGCTTCTGGCTGTTGCCATGGCTGCAATCCACCATCAGGCGAGGGGGGAGTCCCTGGCGGGTGAGGCGGTCTGCTGCCTCCGCCACATCGCTCTGGTGGTAGTTGGGCAGGGTGCCGCCACGCAGAATGATATGGCCGTCGGGATTGCCTTCGCTCTTGATCACTACCATGCCGCCCTGGCTGCCGGGGGCGGTGAAGAGATGGGAGGCGGTACTGGCCTGGATGGCATCGATGGCGACCCGGATATTGCCGTCCGTACCGTTCTTGAATCCCACGGGGCAGGGCAGTGCGGAGGCCAATTGCCGGTGGACCTGAGACTCCGTGGTGCGTGCCCCGATGGCGCCCCAGCTGACGAGATCGGCGAGATAGAGAAAGCTGGTGGTGTCGAGGAATTCGGTGGCGGTGGCGAGCCCCAGTCCATTGATGTCGAGCAGCACCTGGCGTGCCAGATGCAATCCCCGATTGATGTCGTTGCTGCCGTCCAGGTGCGGATCGAAGACCAGCCCCTTCCAGCCCACCGTGGTGCGCGGCTTTTCAAAATAGGCTCGCATGACTATCTGAAGGCTGTCTTCATAGGCGGTGGCGAGTCGTGCCAGCCGTCCGGCATAGTCCAGGGCCGCGACGGGATCATGGATGGAGCAGGGGCCAATCACGACCAGCAGGCGATCGTCTTCACCTGCCAGGATCCGGCGTGCCTGATGGCGCTGGTTGTCGATGTGCCGGGCCATGTCGGCCGGACAGGGGTGCTGCGCCAGCAGCTCGGCAGGGGTGGGTAGCGCCTCTATGGCGAAGGCGCGCATGACCGAATTCAAAACTGCCATCTGGAGTTACCTTGCTGTGCATGTGTGCGATGGGGAACCCGTATGCGCCATCCTGTTGGGAGCAGACAGATTCACGGCTCATCGCAGTTGTTGAGAATGATTGTCATTATCTTGGTGTTTGTCTCAAATGCAAGTGCAATGAAATCGCCAGGCGAAGATGGGGGGAGAGAGAACGATGGCGGGGGAACCGCAGCAAAAGCAGGCCGCTTCCCCGAGGGAAGAAGCCCGCCAGTCACAAGATAAAGAGGGGATCAGCTGTCCATCACGGCGTGCCTGTCCTGATGGTAGGCGTCTTCATCCTTGCCGCTGCGCCAGTAGGGGACTGCGTAGACCCGCTGGCGCTCGGCATCCAGGGCGCGTCTGACGTGGCGGCGCAGCGGCACGACCAGGCTCTCTTCCCCGCCAAACCAGAAATAGCTCCCCTCGGCGACCATGGGCTGGGCGGTGAAATGCGCCACCAAGGTCGCGGCCTGCTCCGGATTGCCCACGAACCAGCGCAGGTCGACGCCGGCCGGCAGCGACAGATCCTGCACGTCGTCCTGATGGGGGACCAGCAGGGCGATATGGCCGAGGGCATGGGCCGGCATCACCTCCACCATGGCGCTGATGGCGGGCAGGGCGGTGAGATCCCCCGCCATGTAATAGTGCTCGGCCATTTGCAGCATGGGGTCGGGACCGCCCGGGCCCGAGATGGCGAGCTTGTCACCCGGTTTGGCGTGCAGGGCGAAACGACTGGCGGGGCCGGCCTCGCCGTGCAGGGCGAAGTCGATGTCGAGCTCCAGCGCCTCCCGGCGAAATGCGCGTATGGTGAAGGTGCGAATGACGGGTTTCTGGGCGGGATCGAGCCAGCGAGGCCCCTTGTCGGTGGGGGTGGGCAACACTATCTCGCGCTGACCCGGTCGGGGCAGCATGATCTTGACATGAGCACCGCCACAGCTGAAGGGGTAGTCCACAAGCTCGGGGCTGGTCAGGCAGATTCGGCGCAGGTGCGGGCTCACATCCTGAACATGCTTGACGGTGAGCAGGCGGGGGCGATTGGCCGGGGCGGGTTGAGACATGGGCATACTCCTGGCTGATGATGGCGCCCATTCTTGATGAAATGAAAACTATTATCAATTGGTTTGTGGAAAGAATGGGTCGCGATTGACCTCCTCGGGATGTCCATCGCGATCCCACACTCTTTGCCTGGGTCAGGATCGATCGCTTCCCCCCAGCGCCCGATAAATGCCTGCCATGTTGTTGAGCTGGGCCTGCTGCTGTGCCAGCAGAGCGAGCTCGGCATCCCACAGGCGGTTCTGCTCATCCAGCCAGGGTTGCACCCCGGTGGCTCCGGCCAGGAAACGGGCGCTTGCGAGCCTTTCGGCCTCCCGGGCATAGGCCCTCTGCTGCTCCAGATAGCGCAGCCGCTGTTCCCCTTGCTGACGGGCGGCCAGGCCATCCTCCACTTCCAGCAGCGCGGTATAGAGCTGCTTGCGAAATTCGGTTTCGGCAATCTGGTAGTCGATGTCGGCGCTGGCGATGGAGAGCCGGGTCTTGTTGTACTCGAGGAAAGGGAGCGCCAGCGTGGCGCCCAGGGTGCCAACCGGATTTTGCAGCACCTGGGTCAGGGTATCCGAGGTGGTGCTGGCACCGCCGGTCAGGCTCAGGGTGGGATAAAAGCCGGTGCGGATCTCGTCTCCCCTCGCGAGAGTCTTGCGCAGCCTGAGTTCGGCGGCGCGCACATCGGGCCGCCGGGCCAGCACATCGGCGGGAATGCCGGCCGCCAGGGACGGGATCGGGCCCATTACCAGGGCGTCGGGAGCGTCAGCGAGCGGCCCGCTGCTGCGGCCCAGCAGCAGGCGAAGAGCATTGCCCGCCTGTGCCCGCTGCTGGGTGAGGGTGGTGAGCTCCGCCTGCTTGCCTGCCTTCTGCTGGCTGGCCTGTACCAGATCGAGTCGAGTCACGGCGCCCGCCTCGTATTTGGCGCGGGTCAGGCGTTCAATGCGCTCCAGATTGGCCAGTTGCTGGGTGCCCAGGGTAATGGCCGAGCCGAGGTAGGCCAGTTGCCAGTATTGCTCCAGGGTCTTGCCGATGAGCAGCAATCGGGTGGCGGCCAGATCCTGTTCGCTGGCTTGTGCCTCCCAGCTCGCCTGATCCCTTGCCGCGGCCAGTCTGCCCCAGAGATCCACTTCGTAGCTGAGGTTGAGGGAGGGGCCCAGGTTGCTGCTGGCGCTGCCATCTTTCATGTTCTTGGTGCCGCTGGCCCCGAGATTGGCGCTGACCGAGGGGGTGAGGTTGGTGTCAGCCAGATCGGCGCCGAGCAGGGTGTTCTTGAGCTTGAGCCCGGCCACCCGCATGTCCGGGTTGGCGGCCAGCACCGCCTCGACCAGGCGATCGAGCGCGGGATCCTGGAATCCCTGCCACCAGGGACCAGCCTGCTGCACGGTGAGGCCCCGGCTCTCCTGCTGCCATGCTGGCGCCACGTCGAGATCGGGTCTGTGATAGGTGCTCTGCTGGCTGCAGGCACCGAGGCTGGCGGTGAGCATCAGGCTTAGCCCGAGCCTTGATAGGTTGTGCATCGTCATTCCCTCGCCAGTGCCTCCACCGGATCGAGCCTGGCCGCATTGCGGGCGGGCAGGTAACCAAACAGGATCCCGATGAGGGAGGAGCACCCGAAGGCCATCAGGATGGAGAAGAGCGAGAAGCGCATCTGGAAGCTTTCCACGAGCAGGGAGAAGAGAGCGCCGATGAGCAGGGCGAGGCCGATACCGAGCAGCCCCCCCAGCAGGCTGACCATCACCGCCTCGATGAGGAACTGCTGCAATATGTCGGACTGGCGGGCGCCGACGGCGATGCGGATCCCTATCTCCCGGGTACGCTCCACCACCGAGACCAGCATGATGTTCATCACGCCGACGCCGCCGACGATGAGGGAGATCACCGCGATGGCGGAGACCAGCAGTGTCAGGGTGGCGGTGGTCTTCTCCACCGATTTGACGATACTGTCGCTGCTGAAGGTGAAGAAGTCCTTCACGCCGTGGCGCTGGGTGAGCAGGGCGACTGCCGCCTGCTCGGCCAGGGCGGGCTGGACGCCGTCCTTGACCCGGATGGTGATCTGGGTGAAGTGCTGCTGGGAGAGGAGACGGCTCATGACGGCGCTGTAGGGGAGCCAGACATTGACCGACTGGCTGCTGCGGCCAAAGCCGGTCTCCTGGGTGACCACCCCCACGATGCGCACCGGCAGGGTGCCGACCAGCACCACCTGGCCGACCGGGTCCACCTTGCCGAGCAGGCTCTCTATGGTCTTGCCATCCACCACGGCGACTGCCGTCCGGTTTCGAATGTCCCGCTCATCGAGCAGGCGCCCCTGGGTGAGCGTCATCCCCTTGACCCGGAAAAAGTCGTTGCCGACCCCGATCACGCTGCCGCTGCTGGTCTTGTTGCGATAGCGAAGCTGGCCCGACGTCGCTATCTGTGGGCTGGCCCCCTCCAGATAGGGCTGGCCGAGCAGCGCGTCGAGATCCCGCTCGTTCAAGGTCTGGATGCTGGCGGCCTTCTCGTCTCCCCAGTCCTTGCCGGGGAAGATGTCGATGGTGTTGGTGCCCATGGCGTTGATGTCGTCGATCACCTTGGCGCGCGCCCCCTGACCCAGCGCCACCACGCTGACCACGGCGGCGATGCCGATGATGATGCCGAGCATGGTGAGGAAGGTGCGCATGCGATGGGCCAGCATGGCGTGCAGGGCCATGCGCCCCGCCTCCCGGTAGCGATCCCAGCCCCGGCTTGCGGTGCGGACGGCGGCGCCTGTGCCCCGTGCATCTTGCCCGACAGAGGGAGGGGCCAGCTGGCTGCCGTCACCTGGCTGCGGGTGGGCTGGCGCCCCGGATGGGGAGGGGGAGGCTGCGTTGTCATCGGACGCCCGATGGCCGCTGTCCTCCACTACCCGCCCGTCACGCAGGGTGATGATGCGATCCGCATGGCTTGCCACCGCCATGTCGTGGGTCACCAGAATGATGGTGTGGCCCTGGGCGTGCAGCTCCTTGAGGATGGTCATCACCTCCTTGCCGCTCTGGCTGTCGAGAGCGCCGGTGGGTTCGTCCGCCAGGATCACCTCGCCGCCGTTGGCGAGCGCCCGGGCAATACTGACCCGCTGCTGCTGACCGCCGGAGAGCTGGCCGGGTCTGTGGTGGCTGCGATCCTGCAGTCCCAGGCGGGTCAGCAAGGTGCGGGCTCGGGCCTGGCGATCAAGGCGGGCAGTGCCGGCATAGATGGCGGGGATCTCCACGTTGGCGGCCGCATCCAGATGGGGCAGCAGGTGATAGCGCTGGAAGATGAAGCCGAAGTGGTGGCAGCGCAGCCGTGCCAGGGAGAGGGCATCCAGGGTCGCGGTGTCTTGGCCGCGAAACAGATACTGGCCGCCGCTCGGGCGATCTAGGCAGCCCAGCAGGTTCATCAGGGTCGATTTGCCGGAGCCGGAGGCGCCGACGATGGCCACCATCTCCCCGGCATCGATGGCGAGATCCAGCGGGTGCAGCACGGTCACTTCGTGCTCTCCGCTCTGGTAGCGCCGCTCGATACCCTTGAGACGGATCAGGAGCTCGCTCACGGCTCCATCTCCCCTTCATCGTGCAGGGCCGGTTTGCCCTGCTCCAGGATCACCTTCTCCTGCTCGGTCAGGCCGCTCACCACCTCAATCTTGATGTCATCCTTCATGCCGGTCTTGATGCGGCGGGTCTCTCTCTGGTCCCCCTCCTTGAGCAGGCTGACCTCGTACTCGTTGTCGCCAGTCTTCTTGCCGAGGGCGGTCTGGGGAATGGCCAGTACCTGCTTGCGCTCGCCGAGCACGATGGTGACCTGGGTCGTCATGGCGACCCTCAACTGATGGCCGGGGTTGGGCACATCGAACAGGGCATAGTAGTAGATGGCTGCATTGCTGGTGGCCGTGGTGCTGGCCGTCTGCTCATTGATGTTGGTGGGGGCCAGCTCGACCGTGCGAAGGGTACCGTGGTAGCGAGTATCCGGATCCCCTATCAGGGTGAAATAGACCGGCATGCCTGCCTTGACACGGGTGACGTCCGCTTCGGAGATCTGGGCCTTGACCGTCATGGTGTCGAGATTGGCGAGCTTGAGCAGGGTCGGTACCGTCTGGCTGGCGGCCAGGGTCTGCCCCTGCCGGGTGACGATGGAGACGACGGTACCATCCATGGGGGCCTGAATGCGGTTGTAGCCGAGCTCCGTCTTGGCGCGCTCCACCTTGATGATGGCGTTGTCGATGTCGGCCTGGGCGCTTTGCAGCTCGGCCCGGGTGACGGCAAGCTGGGCTTCGGCGCTCTCCAGATCCGCACGAGAGCTCGCTTCCTGCCGAAACATCTGCTGCTGGCGGCGCCAGGCAAGCTCGTTCTGTTTGAGCTGTGCCTGCTTGATCTTGAGCTGGGCGCGGCGGCTGGCCAGCTCCGCCTCGGCGGTCTTGAGGTTGTTCTGGGCGATCAGGGGATCGATCTCCGCCAGCAGCTCTCCTTGTTTGACCTGTTGACCCGCTTCCACCGCGAGATAGGTGACCTGACCCGAGACCTGGGCCCCCACATCCACCTGCTCGATGGCCTGCAGTACGCCACTGGCGAGCACCGTCTGCTCCACATCCTGTCGGGTAACCGTTGCGGTCAGTACCGGGTCCGGTGTGTTGCCTGGCCAGGCCAGCCAGGTGACGAGAGGGATCAGCACAAGGGCGAGCAGGGCGAGCTTGCCGGGTTTTCGAAGAGCTTTCATTTATCACCTGAACGAAACGAGCGAAGGCGTGCAAGGGCCATATCGTGCAGCAAATGGCCCTCAAAAAGAAGCGAGCAATGTGTAAGAAATCGTGTGGTTCTGGCGGTGACGCAGTGGAGGAGGTCAAGCTGGGGGAGGATGACGGCGGGGCGTCAGAAACAAGAAGACCCGCTCAGGGAGCGGGTCTTGTGGTGTCAACCGACGGCTTTGAGCAAGGCGGCGTGAGGCTCGTGGCAGATCTGGATATCGAGGGGCAGTTTGTAGAGGAGCAGGCGGGCCAGCGAGCCCTCCATCCAGTGATGACGGCTGCCGACCAGCAAGAGGTCGGCGGGGTGGGCGGCCAGCCAGCGCTGGAGATCCGGTACCACGTCATCCACCACCAGGCACTGGTAATCCACCGGATGAGACAGCTGGGTGATGAGTTCACTGATGATCGCCTTGGCATCCAGGGTGCCCTGGGGGCTGCGCTCCTCTTGTGACAGGGACAGACTATTGCGACGGGTCTTGCTGCTGTGGGTCAGGTGCAACAAGGTCAGGTTGGCGCCCAGCCCTTGTGCCAGACGGCTCGCCTTGGCCAGTGTCTCCTGCTCGTAATCCTTGCCTTCCAGCAACAGCACAATATTGGTCGGGCTCATAAGCAGTTCTCCTTGGCAGGTGCGGGTCAGACGGCGGAAGCGCGCTCCCATCCTCCCTTCCCGCGAAATGTCAGCTCAAACGAACCCGGTGTGTTTGCATCAAGCGTCACCTTCTGTCGATGGCAACTGAAGGTACCGAGTCCGTTTACATCATCATAACAGACTGAGTTGAATGGAAAATGAAGGAGTGGGGCCGTTCGATATATGAATGAGTGCAACGAAGATGAGTGGCGTCCTGACCATGGCGATGGAAACCCGACTGGGTGATGACCAGGCTGGCAGGTTCAGACTGAGCATCAAGACACGTGCCGCGGATTAGCCAGGGCAGCTCCTCGTTCTTGCTTGCGGCTCACGGCATGGGTCAACCAGGCCGGCACCGTCGGCAAGAGGCTTCAACTGGCCAGCGCGATGATGGCACGGTCAATCTGAAAGGGCCGACATGGACGGGAGGGCATCCCTCCCGCCCCGTGGTCAGCTTGCGAGCAACTCACGGGCGTTGGCCAGGGTGTTGTCGGTGATCTGATCGCCCCCCAGCAGGCGGGCCAGTTCGTTGAGCCGGGCACCCGGGGTGAGCGCCTGCATCTGGGTTTCCGTTGTCTTGCCGTCGGTGTGTTTGCTCACCACCATGTGCTGGTGACCCTTGCCTGCCACCTGGGGCAGGTGGGTGACCACCATCACCTGGGTGGATTCGCCGAGCTGGCGCAACAGGCGGCCCACCACGGCGGCGGTCGGGCCGCTGATCCCCACATCCACTTCGTCGAAGATAAGGGTCGGGGTGGAGATCTTGCGGGCGCTGATCACCACGATGGCGAGGCTGATACGCGACAGCTCGCCGCCAGAAGCCACCTTGCCAAGGGGTTGGATGGGCTGACCCGGGTTGGTGGTGACCATGAACTCCACCCGATCGATGCCAAGGGGCGAGAGGCTGCTCTGGGCATCGGGTCGCACCTCGATGGCGAAGCGGCCATCGGGCATCGCCAGTTCGTGCATGCTGGCGCTTACCTTGGCGCCCAGCTCCTCGGCATAGCGCTGGCGGCTCTGGCTCAGGGCCTCGGCGGCCTGCACGAAGGCCTGGCGGGCCGAGGCCAGCTCGTCTTCCATCCCCTCGAGTCGCTCTTCGTCGGAGTTGAGGCGGGCCAGATCGGCGGCCAGCTCCTGATGGTGCAGGGCCAGCTCCGCCGGTTTGACATGGTGCTTGCGTGCCAGGTTGATGGCCTTGGAGAGGCGGCTCTCCAGCTCGTTGAAGCGCTCTGGATCCAGTTCCAGCCGGTCGAGATAGCTGCGCAGCTCGCTGTGGCTCTCCTGTACGCCGATCAGGGCTTCGTTGAGCATGCCGAGCACGTTGCCAAGCCGGCTGTCCATGCCGACCAGGGTCTCGGCCCTGTCCACCGCCGTCTGCAGCAGACCGGCGATGGTGGTCTCTTCATTGTCATAGAGCAGATCGAGGCAATACCCGCACTCCTGCATCAGCTCGGTGCCATTGGCGAGCCGCTGATGCTCCTCTTCAATCTCTTCAAACTCTCCCGGCTGAAGGGCAAATTCATCCAGCTCCTGCACCTGGTATTCGATGAGTTGACGGCGGGCTTCCCGCTGCTGCTGCTCGGCCTTGAGCCGGTTGAGCTCGTTTTGCAACTGGCGCCACTGCTGGTAGTGGCGGCGCACATCGTCGAGGAGCAGATGATGACCGGCGTAGCCGTCCAGCAGGGCGAGCTGGTAATCGGGTTTGAGCAGCATCTGGTGAGCGTGCTGACCGTGGACGTTGACCAGCAGTTGACCCAGGTTCCTGAGCTGGGCGAGGGGGACGGGAACCCCGTTGATATAGCTGCGAGAGCGCCCCTCGGCGGACAATACCCGCCGGACGATGCACTCACCGTCATTTTCAAGCTCGTTGGTGGCGAGCCAGGCCCGGGCGGCAGGATTACCCTCCAGCAGGAAGCGGGCACTCACCTCGGTCTTGTCGCTGCCCGGGCGCACCATGCTGGCTTCGGCGCGCTCCCCCAGGCACAGCCCCAGAGCATCGATGGCGATGGATTTACCCGCCCCGGTTTCCCCGGTGATGCAGGTCATCCCCGGTTGCAGATCGAGCTCGAGAAACTTGACGATGGCGAAGTTGTTGACGGTCAGCTGGGTCAGCATGGTCTCATCCTGTATGGGTCAACATTACTGTGTATGTATCCAGTATATACTGGTCTTATATACAGTAAAGTGGGCAGGGAGGATTTTTGCGAAACAGGGGGAGGGCAAGGATGTCAAGGCCGCGGCATGGGTGTGACGCCGATCAGATGGCCTGCAAAATCAACCTGCGTACCTGGCATGGGCTGAGGCGATGCGAGAAGCCACCTCGAGGGGCTCTCTTGTGGTGAGTGGCTGGCTGAGACACACTCGAAACAGTCCTGGTTGAGCCTGGGCTGTGTACAGACCTCTTCGCAAGGATGCGTCACGATGATCCATACCCCGACCCTGCTGCTGATCTCCCTGGCAATCAACCTGATGTCGGGGCTGATCATGCTGTTCATCCACTCCCTGAAGCCGGGTCGAGGCAACTTTCTGTACTGGTCCCTCTCCGCTTTTCTCTTCTCCCTCTCCATCCTGCTGCTCAGTCTGGGGGTATTGGGAGGGTATCCGGCGCTGGGCATCCGGGTCGGCGGCCTGGTCTCGCTCATGAGCATCCTGCTGTTGCTCGCCGGTTTTTGTGCGCTTTACGAGCGCGCATGGCATCCCCGTGCCGTGGGGGGAGGCGTGGCGGTGTTGCTGCTGCTCTATCTGGGGTTGTCCAGCCTCGCCCCCGTGCGTATTGTGCTGGCTCTGATGGAGTCGATGTTGTACCTGTGGTGCGCCTGCCTCATCGTCTCTCTCGGCCGGCAACAGAAGCGGGTGCTCCATGTGGTGGCGCTCATTTACCTGCTGCATTTCACCATCCTGCTGAGTCAGGGGGGGCTGCTCTTGCTGGGAGCTGAAGGGCGGATGGGAGACGGAGGCTGGCTCGATCTCATCTTCTTCATGCACATGGTGCTGACCATCGGCTCGGTGTTGTTGCTGCCTCTGGTGGCCTATGTGGAGACGGAGGAGGCATTGCTGGCGCTCTCGGAGCGGGATCCCCTCACCGGGGTGCTCAATCGGCGCGGCCTCTTCAGGCTCGGAGAGGGTACTACGCCTGGCCAGACGCGCTGCGTGGTGGTCCTGGACATCGATCACTTCAAGCGGGTCAACGACCAGTTTGGTCACGGCTGCGGGGATGAAGTCATTCGCTATGTGGCCGGGGTGCTGGTGGCCGAGGTACGCAAGGATGATCTGGTGGGGCGCATTGGTGGCGAGGAGTTCGCCATCATCATGGGGGGCGTGAGCGGCCAGATGGCCCGCGACATCTGTGACCGGATCCGCCGCCAGATAGAGACGGGCTCCCGGCAGGGGGCCTGCCTGCCGTGCGAGGGGGTTACGGTGAGCATGGGGGTTGTGTGCGCCAGTGCCGAGGCTGACCTGGCACTGATGCTGACCAAAGCCGATGCTGCCATGTACCGGGTGAAGGAAGCGGGACGAAACGGGGTGCATCTGGCATTCGAGCCGGCACTGCCTCGGCTGGTCGAAAGCAGCGAGGGGTAGACCCTCGCCACCGATGGTGCCTGGCTAGAAGAGTTTGCTGCCCCAACCGAGCTTGTTGCGCAGCACGTGGAAGTAGCTGTAATCCAGCGGATGCACCAGATGAAGCTTGTGGCTGCTCTTCTTGATGAGGATCTCGTCCCCCGGGTGGACCGCCAGGGTGACCTGGCCGTCGCAGCTCACCTGCATGGCGTCGTCCTGGTTGTCTGGCGAGACCAGCAGCCGCACTTCGCTGTCCGCATCCAGCACGATGGGGCGGCTGCTCAGGGTGTGCGGGAACATGGGCACCAGCGTGATGGCGTTGAGTTTGGGGGTGAGGATGGCGCCCCCTGCCGACAGGGAGTAGGCGGTGGAGCCGGTGGGTGTCGCCACAATGATGCCGTCCGAGCGCTGGCTGTACATGAAGCTGCCGTCGATGTAGACCTCGAATTCGATCATGTGGGCGATCTTGCCCGGGTGAAGCACCGCCTCGTTGACCGCGAGGTTGCTCGACTTGCGCTCCCCGTGGCGATAGACGGCGGCCTCCAGCAGGAAGCGATGCTCGCTTTTGAAGTGACCCGAGAGCACCTGCTCCAGGGGCAGCAGATAATCCTGGGGCGAGAGATCGGTCAGGAAGCCGAGGTTGCCCCGGTTCACCCCGATCACCGCCACATCGAACCGTGACAGCACCCGGGCGGCCCCCAGCATGTTGCCGTCACCGCCGACAACGATGGCGAGATCCGCCTGCTCGCCGAGCTGCACCAGATCCATCACGTTCTCCCCGAGCAGCCCCAGGGTATGGGCCACCCGGCTCTCCAGCAGCACACGAAAGCCGCGGCTGGTCAGGTACTGGTACAGGCCGGTCAGGGTCTGGTTGGCCCCCTCGTGATGGGGCTTGCCGATGAGGGCAACGGTTTTGAACGGAGAATCCATAGGTTATCGGGTCTGGGAGAGTCTTGGGGGGAGTATACCGCGCTTTGCCGGGGATTTGTCTGCCTCCGTGGTGGTTGGTGCAATCGGCCCCGAAAAGGGACTGCCTGGCACGCGGATGGGCGCCATTGTGCCCGATCTGCCCTTTTCCCCTTGAAAGCCGGGGCTGTGTCCCCATAATAGCGCCAACACAGGGTCTGCTGGCGCGTGTCGCTTGTCTGAACGCCAGCCACCCTCACACGCAACCCCTGAATATTGGAGATGTCATGAGCCACGAAGAACAAAAGGTTGAAGCGATGGAGCAAGTGGAAGCCCAGCCAGTCGAGCCGACCGATGTAGACAGTGAAGTGACAGCCGAGCAGGCCCGTATCGCCGAGCTGGAGGCCCAGCTGGAGACGGCCCAGCAGGCCTCCCTGGAAGAGCGCGAGCGCGCCATTCGCGCCGTCGCCGAGATGGAGAACCTGCGTCGCCGTGCCGCTCAGGACGTGGAGAAAGCCCACAAGTTTGCACTGGAGAAGTTCGCCGCAGAGCTCTTGCCGGTGCTGGACAACCTGGAGCGCGCCATCGAGCTGGCGGACAAGGAGAACGACACCCTCAAGCCGATGATTGAAGGGGTCGAGCTGACCCTGAAATCCATGCAGAGCGGCGTGGCCAAGTTTGGCCTGGTGGCGCTGGACCCGACCAACCAGCCGTTCGACCCCAATGCCCACCAGGCCATGAGCATGGTGCCCAGTGCCGACGTGGCGCCGAACACCGTGATCGCCGTGATGCAGAAGGGCTACGAGCTCAACGGCCGCGTCATCCGCCCGGCCATGGTGATGGTCTCCAAGTCCGCTGACTGATCGCGCTGTTCTCACCAAGCCCGCCGCTTGGCGGGCTTTTTGTTGGATGTGGCGCCAAAAGACGTGTCTGGCGTCATTTGGCTGTCAGGTGGCCTGTATGCAGGTTTTTTCAGGGCCGGACTTGAAGCGCCGACTTGAGACCCCATATAGGTTGCAAGGCCACGGCGGCACAAAAAATTTGATGCCGGGAGCTTGAAAGCCACAGTGGCAGGCCCCACCTAGCCGTTAACGTATCAAGGCGAGCCCCTCGCCAGTTTATTCAAAGTATTTGGAGATTCGTCAAATGGGTAAAATCATCGGTATTGACCTGGGTACTACCAACTCCTGCGTCGCTATTCTGGATGGCGACCATGCTCGCGTGATCGAGAACGCGGAAGGCGACCGTACTACTCCGTCCATCATTGCCTATGCCGATGACGGCGAAATCCTGGTTGGTCAGCCGGCCAAGCGCCAAGCCATCACCAACCCGAAGAACACGCTGTTCGCCATCAAGCGTCTGATCGGCCGTCGTTTCGAAGATGACGAAGTACAACGTGACCTGAAAATCATGCCGTACGCCATCGCCAAGGCCGACAACGGTGACGCCTGGGTTGAAGTGAAAGGCAAGAAAATGGCACCGCCGCAGATCTCTGCCGAAGTGCTGAAAAAGATGAAGAAGACCGCCGAGGACTACCTTGGCGAGCCGGTGACCGAAGCCGTCATCACCGTACCGGCCTACTTCAACGACGCTCAGCGTCAGGCCACCAAGGATGCCGGTCGTATCGCCGGTCTGGATGTAAAACGCATCATCAACGAACCGACTGCAGCTGCTTTCGCCTACGGCGTCAACAAGGTCAAGGGCGAGCGCAAGGTTGCCGTATATGACTTAGGGGGCGGTACCTTCGATATCTCCATCATCGAGATCGACGAAGTCGAAGGGGAAACCACCTTCGAAGTGCTGGCGACCAACGGTAACACCCACCTGGGTGGTGAAGACTTCGACAACCGCGTCATCAACTACCTGGTTGACGAGTTCAAGCGCGAGCAGGGCATCGATCTGCGCAACGACCAGCTGGCCTTGCAGCGTCTGAAAGATGCCGCCGAAAAAGCCAAGATCGAGCTCTCTTCTGCCCAGCAGACCGACGTGAACCTGCCGTACATCACAGCAGATGCCACCGGTCCGAAGCACATGAACATCAAGGTGACCCGCGCCAAGCTGGAATCCCTGGTGGAAGACATGGTGAAAGACTCCCTGGAGCCGGTTCGTGTCGCCCTGAAAGACTCCGGTCTGGCGGTTGGCGAGATCGACGACGTCATCCTGGTGGGCGGTCAGACCCGTATGCCGCTGGTTCAGAAGACCGTGGCCGACTTCTTCGGCAAAGAGCCGCGCAAAGACGTCAACCCGGACGAAGCCGTGGCCATGGGTGCTGCCATCCAGGGTGCCGTACTGTCCGGTGACAAGACCGACGTACTGCTGCTGGACGTGACTCCGCTCTCCCTGGGGATCGAAACCATGGGCAGCGTGATGACCGCGCTCATCGAGAAGAACACCACCATTCCGACCAAGAAGTCCCAGGTGTTCTCCACCGCCGAAGACAACCAGTCTGCCGTGACCATTCACGTGCTGCAGGGTGAGCGCAAGCGCGCCAGCGACAACAAGTCCCTGGGCCAGTTCAACCTGGAAGGCATCCGTCCGGCACCGCGCGGTCTGCCGCAGATCGAAGTGACCTTCGACATCGACGCCAACGGCATCCTGCACGTCTCCGCGAAAGACAAGGAGACCAACAAGGAGCAGAAGATCACCATCCAGGCCTCTTCCGGTCTGTCTGATGACGAGATCGAACGCATGGTACGCGAAGCCGAAGCCAACGCGGCCGAGGACAAGAAGTTCGAAGAGCTGGTGCAGGCCCGCAACCAGGCTGACGGTCTGGTCCACTCCGTGCGCAAGCAGGTCACCGAAGCCGGTGAAGCTCTGCCTGCCGACGAGAAGACCAAGATCGAGACTGCCCTGAGCGAGCTGGAATCCGCCATCAAGGGTGACGACAAGGCTGCCATCGAAGCCAAGCAGCAAGCGCTGCTGGAAGCGTCCCAGAAGCTGATGGAAATTGCTCAGCAGCAGGCTCAGGCGCAAGGCGCCGCCGGTGCTGACGCCGGTCAGTCCTCCTCTTCTGCCAAGGCTGACGACGACGTGGTCGACGCCGAGTTCGAAGAAGTGAAAGACGACAAGAAGTAAGCCCGACCCGGATGGGCGAAGTCCGCTTCGCCCATCGGCTCAGAATCTGTTCACGGTCTATCGCGAGAGGCCGTCAGCAAGGTAAAGAGCAGCGCAAGAACCGGAGTCTATGTGAATACATGAGCACTCTTGGTTACAAACAAGCGAGCTGCACATGAGCCTTGATCACGGCTTCGTAGTAAGAGTGTGAGCAGATTCGTCAATGAATTTACGGGCGTTGGGTAACCAACGCCCGTCTGCGTAACTGCTGATATAGCAACAGGATGAGTATGTCGAAGCGCGATTTCTACGAAGTGCTCGGGGTGTCGAAAGGTGCCGACGAGCGCGAGATCAAGAAGGCGTACAAGCGTCTGGCCATGAAGTATCACCCGGATCGCAACCAGGGTGATGCCGGGGCTGAAGAGAAGTTCAAAGAGGTCAAGGAAGCCTACGAGGTCCTGACCGACGAGAACCTGCGTGCCCGTTATGACCAGTACGGTCATGCCGGGGTGGATCCGAGCCAGGGTGGCGGCCACGGCGGCTTTGGCGGTGGTGCCGATTTCGGCGATATCTTCGGCGACGTGTTTGGCGACATCTTCGGTGGTCGCGGGGGCGGTCGTCGCGGCCCGGCCCGTGGCTCCGATCTGCGCTACAACATGGAGCTGACGCTGGAAGAGGCGGTGCGCGGGGTCTCCAAGGAGATCAAGATCCCGACCCAGGTCCACTGCGAAGTGTGCAACGGCTCCGGTGCCCATACCGGAAGCCAGGCCCAGACCTGCCCCACCTGCCACGGCTCCGGCCAGGTGCAGATGCGCCAGGGCTTCTTCGCGGTACAGCAGCCCTGCCCCCACTGTCACGGTCGCGGCAAGATCATCAAGGATCCGTGCCGCAAGTGCCATGGGGAAGGGCGCTACCAGAAGACCAAGACCCTGTCGGTCAAGATCCCGGCCGGGGTCGATACCGGGGATCGCATCCGTCTCTCCGGCGAAGGGGAAGCGGGGGAAACCGGCGCATCGGCGGGGGATCTGTACGTACAGGTTCACGTGCGCGAGCACGAGATCTTCGTCCGTGACGGCAACGACCTCTACTGCGAAGTGCCCATCAGCTTCACCACGGCGGCGCTCGGCGGCGAGATTGAAGTGCCGACCCTGGATGGTCGGGTCAAGCTCAAGGTGACCCCGGAGACCCAGACCGGCAAGCTGTTCCGCCTGCGGGGCAAGGGCGTCAAGTCCGTGCGCTCCGGCCAGGTGGGGGATCTGATGTGCAAGGTGGTGATCGAGACTCCGGTCAAGCTGACCGAGACCCAGAAAGATCTGCTGCGCCAGCTGGACGACTCCTTCAGCGGCGCCGCTGCCAAGACCCACAAGCCGAAATCCGAAGGCTTCTTCGAAGGGGTGAAACGCTTCTTCGACGACCTGACCAAATAAACGCGACCCGCGTTACCCAAGCCGGCACGGATGTGCCGGCTTTTTTTTGCCCGCCATCTGGCCTGGATCCCCCCTTATTGAGTGGATCCCGATGAGGGATCCTCCTCACAACTTCCGCCAATTCCCCCTGTACAAATGTTATCCCGCTCACACTCCTGCTGAAACGGTTTAGCTGACATATTGAGTCAGCTAAAGCGGTTTAGCTATCCTCGGCTCGTCAACAACAACAGAGCCCGGACGGGCGACAGAAGACAGGTGAGGACGATGACGATGTTCAAGAGCAAGTTGGCGCTGGCCGTGGCGCTGGGATTGGGAATGAGCAGCCCGCTGTGGGCGGCGGATGGCGGTATCGAAGCCAGGCTGGCGGCGCTGGAGGCGCGGGTGCAGGCGGCCGAGGCGCGCGCCACCGCTGCCGAAGCGCGGGCCGATGAGGCCCAGAGCAAGGCAAACGAAGCCCGCGAGACCGCCGCCGTGGCCAAGGCCCAGAGCGAGAAGGTGGACAAGCAGACTGCCGGTGCCCAGGGCTTCGAGTTCCACGGCTATGCCCGCTCGGGCCTGCTGGTGAACGGCAACGGCAATGGTGGCCGCGGCGGCCCCTACATCACCCCGGCCGGCTCGGTGGGCGGCGCCGTGGGTCGCCTTGGCAACGAGGATGACACCTACATGGAGGCCAACCTGCTGAAGACCCAGACCTTCGACGATGGCAGCTGGGCCCGCTACAAGCTGATGCTGGCGGACGGAGTGGAGACCAGCAACGACTGGACCGCCAGCGATTCCAGCCTCAACACCCGCCAGGTGTTTGCCGAGCTCGGCGATCTGGCGAGCTTCAGCGGTCCTTTCCAGCACTCGGTGCTCTGGGCGGGCAAGCGCTTTGACCGGGACAACTTCGACATCCACTGGCTCGACTCGGACGTGGTCTTCCTGGCCGGCACCGGCGGCGGCGTCTACGACGTGCAGCTGGCCGACAGCTGGAAGGCGAACTTCTCCCTCTACGGGCGCGACTACGGCGACATCAGCGCGAGCGGTCTCTCCGACATCGAGAGCTACATCCTCACCATGAACAACCGCGTTGGCAACTGGCAGTGGATGCTGAACGGCCTCTCCGCCAAGGACAACGAGGCGCGCATCAATGACGGCGGCGCGGGCAGCGAGGCAGCCGACAAGGGGGCCCACACCCTGGTGGCCTACCACGCCGACAGCTTCTTTGGCATCAACCCCGGTTTCTCCAAGGCGGCGGTGCTGTATGGCCACGGTCTGGGTGCCGAGCTCAAGGGGCTGGGCTCCGACAGCGAGCTGCTGCCGGATGCCGATGCGGTGCGGGTCGCCGTGTTTGGTGCCACCGATCTTGCCCCGCGCTGGCGTGTCGCCCCGGCCCTGCTGGCCGAGCACAGCCAGGATCGTTACGTGAAGGGGGACGAGTACCGCTGGGTGACCCTCAATGGCCGCCTGGCCCAGGTGCTGAGCCAGAACGTCGAGCTGGTCTACGAGGCGACCTGGCAGTACATGGACCTCGATCCCAAGGGCTACAAGGGTCGTCAGGCGGTGAGCGGCGATTTCACCAAGCTCACCTTCGCGCCGACCTTCAAGGCGCAAACCGCCGGCTTCTTCGAGCGGCCCGAGCTTCGGGTGTTCGCCACCTGGATGGACTGGTCCTCCGAGCTCGACAACTACGCCAGCTCCGATGCCATGGGCCAGAGCAACTTCACCGCCGGGGGCGAGTGGAACTTTGGCGTGCAGATGGAAACCTGGTTCTAGTTCGTTATCCCGATCACAAAAATGGCAGGCGGCCCCGGGATCTGTTGGTTAGCTAAAACGGTTTAGCTGATAATGCGGACCCAGAACCCGGGGCTGACCCCGGCAAATCCTGTGCAGCAGTGGAGTAGCAACAAGGTGACGAATCGTGTGTGGGTAATGGGGGATGCGGTAGTGGACTTGATCCCGGAAGGGGAGCAGCACTACCTCAAGTGTCCGGGTGGCGCACCGGCCAACGTGGCGGTGGGCGTTGCCCGGCTCGGCGGGGAGTCGGCCTTCATTGGCCGGGTCGGCGCGGATCCCTTCGGCCGCTTCATGGGGGAGACTCTGGCCAGGGAGGGGGTCGACATTCGCCATCTGATCCAGGATCCGGCCCATCGCACCAGCACGGTACTGGTGGATCTCGATGAGGCGGGGGAGCGCAGCTTCACCTTCATGGTGCGCCCGAGCGCCGATCAGTTCCTGAGCCACGCCGATCTGCCGGTCTTCCAGGCCGGGCAGTGGCTGCTGACCTGCTCCATTGCGCTCGCCAACGAGCCGGTGCGCAGCAGTTGTCTGCAAGCCATGGCGACCATCCGTGCCGTCGGGGGGCGGGTCTGCTTCGACCCCAACCTGAGGCCAGAGGTGTGGGGCAACCCTGCCGAGATGCTGCCCGTGGTGCGCGAGGCCATGACCCTCGCCGACGTGGTCAAGCTCTCGGTGGAGGAGCTGCAACTGCTGAGCGGTCTGGACGATCTGGCGGCGGGGCTTGCCACTCTTTCAGGCCCGGCCCTGGTGCTGGTGACCCGGGGGGCGGGGGGCGTGGTGGCCCGTCTGGGTGGCGAGTTGCTGGAGTGGGTGGGGCCCAAAGTGACGCCACTCGATACCACGGGGGCGGGGGACGCCTTCGTCGCCGGGCTGCTGGCGGCCTTGGCCGAACGGACCTCGCTGCCGACGCTGGCCGAGCTGCCCGCCATTCTGGCTCAGGCCCACGGCTGCGGGGCGCTCGCCACCACCGCCAAGGGGGCGATGACGGCACTGCCCACCCGCACCCGGCTGGATGATTTTTTGCGATCAGGCGCAGACGGCTGTTGATCTGCGGCTAGAAGCCCGGCTCGACAGCCCCTACTCTCATGTGACAAGGGCCCGCCAGCGTGGCGGGTCATAAGAGGAAGAATATGAATATCAGTGCGATAGCCCAGGATCTGGTGCCCCTGCTCGGGGGCAAGGAGAACATCGTCAGCGCCGCCCACTGCGCCACCCGGCTGCGGCTGGTGCTGGCGGACGACAGCAAGGTGAACAAGGCCGCCATCGACAAGCTGGAGGGGGTCAAGGGGTGCTTCAGCAACGCTGGCCAGATCCAGGTCATTTTCGGCACCGGCCTGGTCAACAAGGTCTATGCGGAGTTCGTGGCGCTGACCGGGACCGGCACCGCCAGCAAGGCGGAGCTGACCGACATGGCGACGGCCAAGCTCAACGTGGCCCAGCGTCTGGCGCGGACCCTCTCCAACATCTTCGTGCCCATCATTCCGGCCATCGTCGCCTCCGGCCTGCTGATGGGGCTGCTCGGCATGGTGCGCACCTACGGCTGGGTCAACGCCGACAGCGCCCTGTTCGTCATGCTCGACATGTTCAGCTCGGCAGCCTTCATCATCCTGCCGATCCTCATCGGCTTTACGGCGGCGCGGGAGTTTGGCGGCAATCCGTACCTCGGGGCGACCCTTGGCGGCATCCTCACCCACCCGGCCCTGACCAACGCCTGGGGCGTGGCCGGGGGCTTCAAGACCATGGACTTCTTCGGCCTGGATGTCGCCATGATCGGCTACCAGGGCACTGTCTTCCCGGTGCTCCTGGCGGTCTGGTTCATGTCCCACCTGGAGAAGCAGCTGCGCAAGCGCATCCCTGACGCCCTGGATCTCATCCTCACCCCGTTTTTGACCGTCATCATCACCGGCTTCGTGGCGCTGCTTTTCATCGGCCCCGCCGGGCGGGTGCTGGGGGATGGCATCTCGTTCGGTCTGAGCGCCCTCTATGAGCAGGCAGGCTGGCTGGCGGGTCTGGTGTTTGGCGGGACTTATTCCCTTATCGTCATCACCGGCATCCACCACAGCTTCCACGCCATCGAGGCGGGGCTGCTGGCCAACCCTGCCATCGGCGTCAACTTCCTGCTGCCCATCTGGGCCATGGCCAACGTGGCCCAGGGTGGGGCTTGCCTCGCGGTCTACTTCAAGACCCGCGATGTGAAGATCAAGGCCATCACGGTGCCGGCGGCCATGTCCTGCCTGCTTGGCATCACCGAGGCGGCGATCTTCGGGGTCAACCTGCGCTACATCAAGCCCTTCCTGGCCGGTCTGTTCGGCGGGGCCTGCGGCGGCGCCTACGTGGTGGCGGCCAAGGTCGGCATGACGGCGGTGGGCCTGACCGGCATCCCGGGCATGGCCATCGTCCAGCCCATGAGCCTCATCCACTACGTCATCGGTCTGGTGATCGCCTTTGGCGCCGCTTTCGCCGCCTCCTACCTGCTCAAGTACAAGGTGGAGTGATGAAAGACGTCGCATTGCTCAACCAAATTGTCCGGTCGCTGCTGGCCGGACAGCTCAAGGCGGCGGCCGATCCCCATCGGCCGCGCTGGCACCTGGCGGCCCCGGTGGGGCTGCTCAACGACCCCAACGGCTTCATCGAGCACGGCGGGCGCTACCACCTCTTCTACCAGTGGAACCCGCTCGGTTGCGAGCATCGCAACAAGGGCTGGGGGCATGTCACCTCCACCGATCTGCTGCACTGGCAGCACGAGCCGGTGGCGCTGCTGCCCACCGAGGAATATGAAAGCCACGGCTGCTATTCGGGTTCGGCGGTCAGCGATGAGCAGGGGCGCCTGACTCTCATCTATACCGGCAACGTCAAATACCCGGACGGCAGCCGCACCGCCTACCAGTGTCTGGCCTGCGCCGACGATGAGGGGGGCTTTGCCAAGCTGGGGCCTGTGCTGGACCTGCCCGCAGGCTACAGCGGCCATGTGCGCGACCCCAAGGTGTGGCACGACGGCCAGCAGTGGCTGATGGTGCTGGGGGCTCGCACCCTGGACGACAGGGGGGAGGTGCTGCTCTATCGCGGTGATACCCTGGATGCCTGGACGCTGGTGGGCCCCATCGCCGGCAGCGGGCACGGCGGTCTCGGGGAGTTTGGCTATATGTGGGAGTGTCCGGACCTCTTCCCCCTGAGTGATCGCCATGTGCTGATCAGCTGCCCGCAGGGGATAGCCCCGCAGGGAGAGGATTATCGCAACCTCTACCAGTGCGGCTGGCTGGCGGGTGACTTCGACGGCGAGCGCTTCGCGTACGGGGATTTCCACGAGCTGGACAGGGGCTTCGAGTTCTATGCCCCCCAGACCACTCAGGACAACCAGGGGCGGCGCCTCTTGTTTGGCTGGCTGGGCTTGCCGGAGGAGAACGAGATGAGCCAGCCCACTCTCGAGCACGGCTGGCTGCACCAGATGAGCTGCCCGCGGGAGCTGTTCTGGCAAGACGACTGGCTCTGCCAGCGGCCAGTGGCGGAGCTCGCGGCATTGAAGGGGGAGCAGACCCGCTTCGAGGGGACGCTCGGTGAATTTCCGGGGCTGGCCATCGACTCGGCCTGGCTCGATCTGGCGCTTGGCGGTGAGGGCAGCCTCTGGTTTGGGGCCGTGGTCGAGCTGGTGTGGCAGCCGGGGCGTCTTGTCCTGCGGCGCCAGAACTGGCAGAGCGGGGAGTGGGAGGAGCGAAGCGCCCCCTGGCTTGGGGGCAAGATCACCGTCTTGTGTGACCGCTCCAGCCTGGAGTGCTTCGTCGATGGCGGGCGCCAGAGCTTGTCGACCCGTTACTTCCCCGGCGAAAACCCAGTACTTTCCGCACGTTGCGGTGGTGATGACAGCAAAATTTGCCTCGATCACTGGCCGCTGGCGACCTGCCTAGTACAATAGCCCGGTGTCAGTGTGCCGGGAGGTCAGGTGGAGAAGAAGAAACGGATCACGATTGCCCAGATAGCCACGCTTGCGGGGGTCTCCAAGGCCACCGCCAGCCTGGTGCTCAACGGCAAGAGTGCGGAATACCGCATCGCCGACGATACCCGCAAGCGGATCCAGGCGGTGGCGGACGAGTGCCACTATCAGCCGAGCATCCATGCCCGCTCCCTGCGGGAGGTGCGCAGCTACACCTGGGGGCTGGTGATCCCTGACCTCACCAACTTCGGCTTCGCCAGCATCGCCCGGGCCCTTGAGGCCCGCTGTCGGGAGGCGGGGATCCAGCTGCTCATCGCCTGCTCCGAGGATGACCCCACCCTGGAGCAGCGGGTGGTGGACAACCTCATCAGCCGTCAGGTGGATGGCCTCATCGTCGCCTCCAGCGGCCACAGTGACGACATCTATGCCCGCATCCACGACCGCTTGCCGGTGGTGCAGCTCGACCGCCACATCGGTGAGTCGCGCCTGCCCATGGTGATCTCGGACGCCTGCAAGGCTACCGCCGAGCTGGTGCAGGATATGGCCGAGGATTGCGGGGAGGAGATCTACTACTTCGGCGGTCTGCTGGATCTCTCCCCCAGCCGCCACCGGCTGGCGGGTTACGAGCTCGGATTGCACCGGGCCGGGCTGGAGGCCACTTCAGACCGGGTCCGCCACCGTGACTACCAGCCGAGCTCGGGCTATCAGCTGATGTCTGAGCTGGTGGACGAACTCGGGGCACCGCCGAAGGGGCTTTTTACCGCCTCTTTCACCCTGCTGGAGGGGGTGCTGCGCTACCTCAACGAGGCGGAACTGATGGAGACCGGCATGCGCCTGTGTACCTTCGACGATCACGATCTGCTCGACTGCATCCCCATGCGCATCGATTCCGTGGCCCAGGATTGCCCGGCCCTGGCCCGGGCCGCCTTCGAGATGATGCAGCAACTCATCGCGGGCAATCCCCCAGCCCAGACCGCCCAGGTCATCAACCCCAGGGTGCGCTGGCGCAGCCGCCGCTAGGCACACGGCTTCCCTTTCCTGTGAAAAAGCCCCGCCGTATCCGGCGGGGCTTTTTCTGCTGCATCTGGTATGAGGGCGTCAATCGGTGATGCTGGCCCGCCAGAAGATCTGCTTGATGTGAGGGTGCTCCCCGAGCGTGTTCATCAGGGCATCGAGCTTGGTGCCATCGATGGCGGTGGCGAGCAGCGCCGCCGAGATCTCGAGATCCTGATCGCCGAAGGGGGTGATGTCGAGCTCGCTCAGGGGGTAGTGGGCCTGCTCCAGCATCTGCTCGAGCCAGGGCAGTACCTCCTTCTGGTGAGCGCGGCCGATGAGAGCGGTCACGTGATAGGTCACTTCGGTGTCCATGTTGTCCACCGGGTCACGGTTTATCTGGTTGACCAGGGGACGCAGCAGGGTGTTGGCGGCCAGCACGAAGAGGGCGCCGAGGATGGCCTCCAGGGCGAACCCGGCGCCGCAGGCGGCCCCGACCGCGGCCACGCCCCACAGGGTGGCTGCTGTGTTGATGCCCCGGATGTTGCCGGATTCCCGCATGATGACGCCAGCGCCGAGAAAACCGATGCCGGAGACGATGTAGACCACCACGTGGACGACCCCGTAACTGCCGCCATGCAGGTCATAGATGCGCTGGGCCAGGTTGACGAACAGGGCCGCCCCCACGGCGACCAGCACGTTGGTGCGAAGACCGGCGGTGCGCTGGCGGTACTGGCGCTCCAGGCCGACCAGGCTGCCCAGCACGAAGGCGAGCAGCAGGCTGGCCAGGGTGTCGAGCAGGGCGAGAAAATCGAGTTGTTGCCACATTCTCATGAAGGGTCTCCTTCTGGGGATGCCGACCAGCCTTCGCCCCCGGGTTGCGTGAGAGACGGGGGGCAAGGTCGACATCGTGGTGAATGCAAGGGCGCGACCCGCCTCCTGACGGGGCGGGATGGCGCAGAACAGGGTACAGGTCCTTCACGGTTGCCCGGGAAGGACCCGCCTCATTCGAGGGTCAATGCCTGGTGGCGTCGTCCCCGGCGCGGGGGCGCAGTTCCCAGCGTACCGGGTGGACAGCCCCGACCTGGTGGATGAACTGCACCAGATAGCGGCGCTGGGGCGGCGTGCAGTAGAGGCTCAGCACCAGCACGCGGCCTTCACCGCGCCCGGGCTTCATGGACTGCAGGGGACTGAGTCCGGCCGGTTGCAGGGTGTGGCTCACCGCCGCCAGCACCTGCTCCATGTCGGCTCTGTCTTCGCAGCGGATGTGCAGCCGATAGAGGTGCTGACGCCGTCTGCCACGTTGCCAGAGTGGCCGCAGGCCCCATCCCAGTCTGCTCAGCAGGGAAGGGGATTTGTCAGCGACAGGGTTGTTTGAAATCAAGCGCATAGCAGCCTCCTTTTGGGAAGCAGAAACTATGCAGGCAAGGTGTCGGGGGATGAGTCCGCGTCACCTGACGTCAAGTGTGAAAAGCGGGGAAAAGAGGGATCCACTTCTCGCAGGGTGGCGAGTCGCGGCAGAGAAAAACCTGCGGCTAGCTCGCGACCAGGGTGCCGACGACGAGGGTCGGCGTGCGTCTGTCACTTGATGAGTTGCCCACCGATGGTCTCCGCTAGTGATAAAGAGGCGACATGGTAGCCGATACGGCGGCCTGGGTAAACCCCGAGCCCTTGATAGCAACATATTGAAACATAATAAAAAAGAGATGAAAGCGCCGGTGAAGGGAGCCCTCTTCCCTTCACCGGCGGGCCCTTGGGGGGTTACCGGGTCTTGTCGATGCCCAGGTATTTGAGCATCAGTTTTTCATAGATGGGTTCGGTGTCGCCCACCTGCATCTTGTGCAGGAAATACTTCTCGAACGCTATCTTGGCCAGGTGGACCCACTTCCCTTTCTTGAACCAGGCGACGTTGCGCGGCGGGATCTGCGGCATGGCCACGAAGGCGGCCCCTGTGTCCCCCATGTCCGCCAGACAGATGGCATTCCACACCGCCCGGGTGACCGGGGGCTGGCCGTCCAGCTCCGCCTTGATGTTGTGGCTCAGGGTGCGCACCATGGCCTCGATCATGTAGCCGGTCTTGGGCACCCCGGTCGGTACCGGCGTCTTGTGCTGGGGCGGGATGGCGATGCAGACCCCGGCGGCGTAAATCTGCGGGAAGACAGGGTTGCGCTGGTGTTCGTCGACGATGACGAACCCGCGGGGATTGACCAGCCCCTCGAGGCTCCGCAGGGGGCTGATGCCGGCGAAGGCGGGCAGCATCATGGCATGCTTGTAGGGGAGGTTGTGGGTGCGCTTGACGTTGCCATCTTCATCCAGCTCCTCCACCGTCATCACCCCATCCCTGGCCGCCACGGTGCGGGCATTGCAGATCCATTGCATGTCGCGCATGCGCAGCTCGCTCTCCAGCATGCCCTTGGAATCCCCCACGCCGTTGAGGCCGAGGTGACCGATGTAGGGTTCGCTGGTGACGAAGGTCATGGACACGTCCTTTCTCACCTTCTTGTCGCGCAGGTGGCGATCGAGGATGAAGGCGTATTCGTAGGCCTGGCCGAAGCAGGAGGCGCCGGGCATGGCACCGACGATCACCGGACCCGGTTCGTCGAGCAGCCCGTTGACACTGTGCTGGCACTCCTCTGCGTGGGAGAGGGTGCAGACGCTGGCGGTGCCGCCCGCCGTCGGGCCCGCTCCCTGCACCTCTTCAAAGGCGAGTGCGGGGCCGGTGCAGAGCACCAGAAAGTCGTAGTGCAGGTGCTGGCCATCGGAGAGGCGGATCTGCTGTTCGAGGGGTTGCAACCCGGTCAGGGCGGCGTGGATGAAGCGGATCCCCTTCTTCTTCACATGAGGCTCTATGGGGAGGGAGATATCTTTGCGCTCTCGCCACCGGACCGCAATCCACGGGTTCGAAGGGTTGAATTCAAAGTCGGGTTTGTCGTTCACCAGGATGACGTCGTGCTGCTTGCCGAGTTCGGCCTTGAGCTCGTAGGCGGCCGACATGCCCCCCAACCCTGCCCCGATGATGATGATGGTTGCCATAATGAGCCTCCGCTCTATTACACGGCTCCTGTGAGCCAATATGTCCGCCTGCCTATTTGAGCCCCATTCGCCTGAGCACGGCGGCGGCGGGACAGACCCCGGTGAACGCGCTCTGGATCAGGTTGACCCCGACAAAGACGCTCAACCAGACAAAGCCCGGGTGGACCCAGGCTGTGAGCAGCAGCGACAGCAGCAACATGCCACCCGCGACCACTCTGACTCCGTTATCGATGGTCATTTCTCGTCTCCCCTTTTGTTTAGTGATTGCTAATTTAGCGTTGTTTTATACAATAGAACAAATATCAGCAATTGCTAATTTAATCTTATGAGCCACTTCGACGAGATGAACCGACATGCGACTGCCGCCGCCGGCCTGCTCAAGGCGCTGGCTCATCCCGAACGCCTGATGGTGCTCTGCCAGCTGGTGGAAGGGGAGAAGGGGGTCGGGGAGCTGCTGGCCCACAGCCAGCTCGGGCAGTCGGCCTTCTCCCAGCAACTGTCGGTATTGAAGCGCCAGGGCCTTATCCGCTCGCGCAAAGTCTCCCAGCAGATCTACTACTCCCTGGTGAGCGAGGCGGCGGCCGATGTGCTGGCGGCGCTGCAAACCCATTTTTGTCACTCAGATGAGGAAATTCGATGATGGAAAGCCAATGGCTGCTCTCGTTGGGGGGCGGCATGCTGGCGGGGCTCTCGGCCCTGATCCTGATGTTGTTCAACGGCCGGGTGGCCGGGATCAGCGGCATTCTGGCCGGTGCAATGCAGTACAAGACGCCCTGGCGGGTGCTGTTTCTGCTGGGATTGGGACTGGGGGCCTGGCTGGCGCTGACCCTGGGTTGGGCCACCATGCCCGCCTTTGATGCCTTGCCCGGCTGGCCCGTGGTGGTGCTGGCCGGCCTGCTGGTGGGCATCGGCACCCGTCTTGGCAATGGCTGCACCAGCGGTCACGGCATCTGCGGCATGGGGCGGCTGTCGACGCGCTCCGTGGTAGCGACGCTCACCTTTATGGGGATGGGCGTGGCGACCGTGTTCTTTACTCACCACATGTTTTGACGGGTTGATTGCCATGAAATTGCTGACAAGTGTGTTTGCGGGTCTGTTGTTCGGGCTGGGAATGGCCCTCTCCGGGATGATGGATCCGGCGCGGGTCACCGGGTTTCTCGATCTGGCCGGTGCCTGGGATCCCAGCCTGGCCTTCGTGATGGGAGGGGCCCTGGCTGTCTTCATGCCGGGCTACTTCCTGCTGGTGAAGCCCCGTCGTCTGAGCCTGCTGGGGGAACCCATGGCCCGGGTTCCCGCTCCCGTGCTGGATCGCCGCCTGATTGGCGGGGCCGCACTGTTCGGGATCGGTTGGGGCCTGGTCGGCATCTGTCCAGGGCCTGCCTTGAGTCTCATTTCCAGCGGACAGCCCGTGATATTGTTGTTCATCGGGGCCATGGCGGCCGGGATCCTGCTGGTGGACAAGGTCTGGAACAGGGTGCTGGAGAAGGCTCGCCAGCACCGTATTGCCTGAGTTTTCAAGGTGCCCATGAGCCAGGGAAGGAGAATCATGATGAACACAATCCGGTTGCTGGTGACCACCCTGCTGGTCATGACATCCACCCTGGTGGCGGCCGAGGAGGCCAAGGGGCCGCTGACGCTGACCCCGCAGCGCGTCACCGACTGGCTCACCCTGAGCGGTACCGTGAGCGCCATTCATCAGGGGACGGTCGCGGCCCAGACCAGCGGCCGCGTCTCCCGCATGCTGGTGGATGTGAACGACGAGGTACAGGCCGGGCAGCCCCTGCTCGAGATAAGCGGCAAGGAGCAGTCTGCCGCCGTGACCGGCGCCGAGGCGCGGGTGGCCAGGGCCCAGGCCCAGCAGGTGGAGGCCGAGCGCCAGCTCACCCGTTATCAGGCCCTCATCGCCAAGGGGGTGATCACCCGGGCCCAGCTCGACAACGCCCAGGCAACGGATCGGGCCGCCCGCGCCGAGGTCAATGCCGCCGAGGCCGCCCTCATCCAGGCCCGGGAAGCCTACGGCTATACCCGTATCCTCGCCCCCTACGCCGGGGTGGTGACCAGGCGGCTGGTGGAGCTGGGGGAGACGGTGGCCCCCGGTACGCCGCTGCTATCCGGTTTCTCCCTGGGCGAGCTGAGGGTGGAGCTGGAGCTGCCCCAGTCCGCGCTGGCTCTCGCCGGCCAGCCGTCGGATGTGCAGGTGCTGCTGCCTGGTGGCAAGGCCGTGACTCCCGTCAAGCTGACCCGCTTCAACTACGCCGACAGCCAGAGCCACAGTTTCCGGCTGCGCCTCGATCTGCCGCCGAACACGGCAGGGGTGCTGCCCGGCATGTGGCTCAAGGTGCAGCTCAAACAGGGTGAGCGTCAGGTGTTGCAAGTGCCGGAGCCCGCCCTGCTGCGGCAGGGGGAGTTCAACGGCGTCTACCTCAAAGAGGGGGAGGGCTGGGCCCTGACCCCGGTGCGGGTCGGCCACTGCGAGGCTGGGCTGTGCGAGGTCTTGGCGGGTCTCAAGGGCGGTGACACCCTGGCCCCCGATGCCTGGACCCGTCAACAGGAGGTGTCCCATGAGTAGCGAGCTGAACGGCAACCATGGCCACCTGGGGCCGGCGGGTCGGCTGGCGGCCCTGTTTCAGGGCTCGGCCATCACCCCGCTGCTGGCGCTGGTGGGGCTCTTGCTCGGCCTCTTTGCCGTGCTGGTGACCCCCAAGGAGGAGGAGCCCCAGATCGATGTCACCTTCGCCGACGTCTACATTCCCTTCCCGGGAGCCAGCCCGGCAGAGGTGGAGTCCCTCGTCACCACCCCTGCCGAGCAGGTGGTCTCCCAGATAAAGGGGATAGATACCCTCTACTCCTTCTCCCAACCCGATGGCGCCCTGCTGGTGGTGGTGTTCAAGGTAGGCGTGAGCCGGGAGCAGGCCATCGTGGATCTCAACAACCAGCTCGACTCCAACCGCGACTGGTTGCCACAGGGGATCGGAGTCGGTCAGCCACTGGTAAAACCCCGGGGGATCGATGATGTTCCCATCGTCAGTCTGACCCTCTGGAGCAAGCAGCTGGGGGCCTCCGATCTGACCCGGGTCGCCCACGAGCTGGAGACCGAACTCAAGCGCATTCCCGGTACCCGCGATATCTACACGCTGGGCAGCCAGAGCGCCGTGCTGCGGGTGATGCCGGATCCGGCGGCCCTCAGCGCCCATGGCATCAGCTGGGGCGAGCTGAGCCAGCGACTTGCGGCCGCCAACCGGGTGGGCAGCGAGCAGGCCGTGGTGCAGGATAACCGGGAAATCAAGGTGCAGGTGGGGCAGTTCCTGCAAAGCGAGCAGGAGGCCCGCGAGCTGGTGGTGGGGTTGCACGACGGCAAGCCCGTCTACCTCGGTGAGGTGGCCCGGGTGGCGCTTGGGGAGGAGACCCCGGTCCAGCGCAGCTGGATGGGGCAGGGGCAAGCCAGCTACCCGGCGGTGACCCTGGCCATCGGCAAGCAGCCGGGGCAGAACGCGGTGGAGGTGGCCAAGCGGGTGGAAGAACGGGTGGAGAGCCTCAGGAACCGGCTCATCCCGGCTGGCGTCGAGGTGACGGTGACCCGTGACTACGGCGTCACCGCCGAGACCAAATCCAACACCCTCATCGGCAAGCTCATCTTTGCCACCACGGCGGTGGTATTGCTGGTGCTGGTGAGCATGGGGTGGCGCGAGGCGCTGGTGGTGGGGGTCGCCATCGTCATCACCCTGGCACTGACCCTCTTTGCCAGCTGGGCGTGGGGCTTTACCCTCAACCGGGTGTCCCTCTTTGCGCTGATCTTCTCCATCGGCATCCTGGTGGATGACGCCATAGTCGTGGTGGAGAACATCCACCGCCATCGCGGCCTGGGCAAGGGTTCCCTCAAGGATCTCATTCCAGGCGCGGTGGACGAGGTGGGGGGGCCGACCATACTGGCGACCCTGACCGTGATCGCGGCCCTGCTGCCGATGGCGTTTGTCAGCGGCCTGATGGGCCCCTACATGAGCCCCATCCCCATCAATGCCAGCATGGGGATGCTTATCTCCCTGCTGGTGGCCTTTATCTTCTCCCCCTGGCTGGCGGGCCATCTGCTCAAGAGCGAGGGGCATGTCGCCCACGGGGAGGCCAGGGCCGGCCTCTTTCACCGTCTGATGACCCCCTTCCTGATTGGCGCTGGCGCCAGGAGCGCGAGACGCAAGCTCTGGCTGGTCATCCTGCTGCTGGTGGCGGGCGCCGCCGCCATGCCCATGGTGCAGTGGGTGGTGCTCAAGATGCTCCCCTTCGACAACAAGTCGGAATTCCAGCTGGTGCTCGACATGCCGGAGGGGGCGACCCTGGAACAGACCGAGCGCACCCTGCTGGCGGTGGGTCGGGAGCTTGCCAGGGTGCCCGAGGTGAAGGATTACCAGATTTACGCCGGCAGCGCCGCCCCCATCAACTTCAACGGGCTGGTGCGCCACTACTTCATCCGCAGCGGCGCCAACGTGGGTGATATTCAGGTCAATCTGGTGGACAAGCATGAACGGGATCGCAGCAGTCACGAGATTGCCCGGTCGGTGCGTGCGCCCTTGCAGGCCATCGCCAGAGCGGCAGGGGGCAATCTCAAGGTGGTGGAGGTGCCCCCGGGACCGCCTGTCTGGTCACCCATCGTCGCGGAAGTGTATGGCCCGACGCAGGCCGCCCGTGAAGCCGCTGCCCGCGCCGTACAGGCCCGCTTTGTGGCCACGGCGGATCTGGTGGACGTGGATATCTATCTGACCGCCCCCCAGCCCAAGTGGCGGCTGGTGGTGGATCGCGCCCAGGCGGCCCTGCTCGGGGTCGATCTCGGGGATCTGGTGGCGACCCTCAACGGGGGCGTGGGTTATCAGGATGCCAGCTGGCTGCAGGGGCAAGGCGCCAAGTATCCGGTGCCGATCCGCATCGAGCTCGCCCCCGGTGACAAGCGGGATTTGACCGGCATCCTGGCTCTCAAGGTGCGCAGCCAGAGCGGCCAGCTGGTGCGGGTCTCCGAGCTGGTGAGCCGTCGTGACGAGGTGGCCCCCAGCTACCTCATGCACAAGAACATGCAGCCCATGGTGATGGTGGTGGCTGACATGGGCGGCCATGCCGACAGCCCGCTCTACGGCATGTTTGCCGCCGGTGCCGACATCTCGCTGCCACAGTATTACGTGCATCAGCCCGACAAGCTGGGGGAGGTGGCCCTCTTGTGGGACGGGGAGTGGAAGATAACCTACGAGACCTTCCGCGACATGGGGCTGGCCTATGGGGTGGGGATGATCCTCATCTACCTGCTGGTGGTGGCCCAGTTCCGCTCCTATCTGGTGCCGCTCATCATCATGGCCCCCATTCCGCTCACCCTCATCGGGGTGATGCCGGGTCACGCCCTGCTGGGGGCCCAGTTCACCGCCACATCGATGATAGGGATGATTGCGCTGGCCGGGATCATCGTGCGCAACAGCATCCTGCTGGTGGATTTCATCGAGCAGCAGCGGGCGAGTGGCATGGCGTTCGAGCAGGCGGTGATCGAGGCGGCGCAGGTGCGAGCCAAACCCATCATGCTGACGGCGCTGGCGGCCATGATAGGGGCGCTTTTCATCCTGGATGACCCCATCTTCAACGGGCTGGCCATCAGCCTGATCTTCGGGATCCTGGTTTCCACCCTGCTCACCCTGGTGGTGATCCCGCTGCTCTACTACAGCCTGCTCGTTCGCCGAAGTCAGAGGTAAACACAGGGGGCACGTGCCCCCTGTTTTCTGGCATCACACCGCCTCGCGGGCATCGCAGGTTTTCATCAGGGGGAAATAACGGCGATCCGCCTGGCTCATGTGACCCACGACCAGCTCCTGGATGATGAAGTTGAGCAGGGCGTCGTTGCCAAGGGTGCCCGCCTGTGCGGCCACCATCAGCTGACCGGCTTTTTTCAGCAGATGCTGGTGCTCCTGGCGATGGGCCGCCAGCTCCTCATAGCCATATTGCGCGAGGACCAGCTCTTCGAGGAGGAAGTGCTGGCGCGCCATCTCGAATATCTGCGCCATGTCTGCCAGCAAGGCATCGGGATGGATGCCGGGATCCTGCATGTGCTCGAGCAAGCGGTTGGCCAGCAGGTAGAGCTGGCGGTGGTCCGCATCGATACGGGGGTGGCCGCATGCGTGGGCAGGCTGCCATTGCAGGGTGCCGGGGAGGGGATCCTGCCCGGTGGAAAACAGGCAGACCCTGCCCCGGCCATGGTGCTTGGCTTGATACATGGCCTTATCGGCGTGGTGCATCAGGGTCTTGGGGTCGGTGCCGTGATCCGGATAGAGGGCGACCCCTATGCTGCCGGAGATGCGCAGCGCCTGCTGCTCAAGCTGGAAGGGGTGATGCAGGCAGTGGTGCAGCTTGTCGGCGACCGCGAGGGCCGAGGCATCCGTATCGGGCAGCATGATCACGAATTCGTCCCCCCCAAGGCGTGCCACCAGATCTTCTTCCCTGACGCACTCCCCCATGCGCTCGGCCACCAGCTTGAGCAGCAGGTCGCCGGTTTCGTGGCCGAAGGTGTCATTGATGGGCTTGAAGTGGTCGAGATCGATGAAGACCAGGGCCAGGGGCTGCTGGGGAGCCTGCTCCAGGGTCTCCTTGAGCCGCTGTTGCAGCAGGCGGCGGTTGGCCAGGCCGGTGAGGGGGTCATAGAAGGCGAGGCGGCGCATCATCTCCTCCCGGGCCGAACGTTCGGTGACATCCCGGGTCACCCCCAAAATGGCGTCCGGTCTTGTGCTGGCGCTGCCATGCAAGGTAGTGACCGTCTCGATGGCCACCAGATGACCCTGCTTGTGGCGCAGCTGGGAGTGGATGACGCACCGGGTCTGCCCATGATCCCCCCGTTGCCAGGCCTCGAGGGAGGTGGTGATGCCGTCGCGAAGCTGTTTCCAGGACTCATCGGGGAGCAGCTGGCGCAGGGAGAGGGCAAAGAGTTCGGCGGGCTCATAGCCGCTTAGGGACGCGATGGCGGGGCTGATGTAACGAAAACGCAGGCTGCCGGTGTCCATGGTCCAGATCACGTCGCCGCTGTTCTCCGCCACGAAACGGTAGTGCTGCTCGCGCTGGGCCAGTTCCCGGGTGAGCCGCTGTCGGTCACTGGCCTCTTCCCGCAGACGCAGATAGAGGTGCAGGAAGACGCCGAGCAGGGCCAGCAGGGAGAAAGAGATCAGCATGGCGATGGCCACGCTCCTGTCGAGCAGTTGGCGCTGTTGGCGAAGGCTCGCCTGGGAACTGTTGTAGAGGAAGGGGGTGAGGTTGGGCACCGCCTTGATCATCCCGGCCTCCTGGTAGGTGCGTGCGATCTGCTGCCAGCGATCCTGCTGCATGTAGCCGGGCTCGATGATGTCGGGCTGCATCAGGGCCCGGGTTTCACGGGCCTCGAAGGCGAGCGCCTCGCGCCCGGCCCCGCTGGGGTAGTGCTCCAGGATCAGGTTGATCATCTCCTCGGGATGATCCATGGCATAGCGCCACCCCTTGAGGCTGGCCTGCAAGAAGCGCTGGACCCGTTCCTGCTGGTTGATGACCTCACTCTCCGAGGTGAAGAGGTTGTCTCCGTAGAAGTCGTACCCGATGTCGCGGGGACTGAACACCCGGTAGGGAATGCCCTGTTGCTGCAGGGTGAAGGGCTCGGTTGTGCTGTAGGCGCTGATGGCGTCCGCCTGGCCCCTCAGCAGTGCCTGTACCCCCCTCTCGTAGGGCAGGGTATCCCACTGCCGGCTGCGGGTGTAGCGATGCAGGTAGGTGAGCAGCTCGTTGGAGCCGGGTTCGAGCATCAGCCGCTTGTTGGCCAGATCGCCCGGGGTCTGGATATCCGGCCGCTCCAGGGTAATGAGCATCAGGGGGGAGTGCTGCAACATGGCGGCGAGCACCACCACAGGGCGACCTGCTGCCCGGGCCAGCAGCAGATCGCTGCCGCGGATGCCGAACTGGGCGCGACCCGTGGTGACTTCATTGATGACGTCGGTGCCCGGCCCCGCCTCCCGCAGGGTGACTTGCAGGCCGGCCTCCCGGTAGAACCCCTTGGCGATGGCGGCGTAGTAACCGGCAAACTGGAACTGGTGCTGCCAGGGAAGTTGCAGGATGACGCGCTCATCCGCCCTGAGGGGAGCCGTGGTCAGGGTGGCAATCATCACCCAGAAGGGCAGAAGCCAGCGTACAGGCTGGCGAGATGCATCGGACTCCGTCATACCGCTGTTCTCTCGGGAGGTGCTCTTCTGGCTAGAGTCAAACAATTTCCTGTTATTCGCAAGGGGAGCAAGCCCCAATAAGATGGGGCGCGGGAGGCAGTAAAAGTCATTTTTGTGTCATTCATCACGCCAATGGGCGTCACGGCTCGTTTTGAAACCTTGTTAACCCGTCACCGACCCGGTGGCAAGGGAATAAGGTGTCATTCCAGGAGGGGTGGCTGCCGCCTCTCTTCTCGCCTGTTAATGATAAACTGCGTGTTTTCGGCAATTCCCTCTTGTCTTCTCCTGTCGTATCAGAAGTTGATGCTCTTGCCCCTATCGGGTGTCGACCTGTGGCGGTCGGGGGACGCCTTCCTCCGTTCAGGGTGGTATGGTAGTCATCCGTTTCCTGTTTTCCGAGAAGGTCCTGTCATGTCTTCCTTGCGCCTGCTGCTCTCCGACTCCCACGATCCCCTGTTCAACCTCGCGGTGGAGGAGTGCATCTTTCGCCAGATGGACCCGGCCCAGCGGGTGCTGTTCCTGTGGCGCAACGACAATACGGTGGTGATAGGCCGGGCCCAGAACCCCTGGAAGGAGTGCAACACCCGCCGCATGGAAGAGGACGGGGTGACCCTGGCCCGGCGCAGCAGCGGGGGTGGCGCCGTGTTCCACGACCTTGGCAACAGCTGTTTCACCTTCATGGCGGGCAAGCCCGGTTATGACAAGAGCGTCTCCACCACCATCGTCATTGATGCCCTCGCCAGACTAGGCGTGAGTGCTTTTGCCTCCGGGCGCAACGACCTGCTGGTGGCGACCCCGGACGGGGATCGCAAGGTGTCGGGTTCGGCCTACCGGGAGACCCATGATCGCGGCTTTCACCACGGTACCCTGCTGCTGGACGCCGATCTTGGTCGCCTCGCCCACTACCTCAATCCCGACCCCAAGAAGCTGGCGGCCAAGGGTATCAGCTCGGTGAGAAGCAGGGTGGCGAACCTTGGCGAGCTGTTGCCTAGCCTGGGTCATGAGCAGGTGGTGCAGGCCCTGTGCGACGCCTTCTTTGCCCATCACGGTGAGGTGGTGCAGCCTGAGCATATCTCCCCCGAGCGGATGCCCGACCTGCCCGGCTTTGCCGAGATCTTTGCCCGCCAACGCAGCTGGGAGTGGAACTTCGGCCATGCTCCCGCCTTCAGTCACCTGCTGGAGGAGCGCTTCCCCTGGGGCGGGGTCGAGCTGCATTTCGATGTGGAGAAGGGGGTGATAGGGCGGGCACAGATCTTCAGTGACACCCTGGACCCTGCGCCCCTGGATGACCTGGCCGCACGCCTGCCCGGGGTGGCCTATCGTCCCGAGGCCATCGACGAGTTGCTGCGTCAGTGGCGGGCGACGTTTTCGGCCAACCCCGAGCTGGAAGGGTTTTCGGCATGGCTGCTGACCGCCCTGCGCTGACCTTGCCCATGACCAGGATCACAAGATGAACAGGGGAAAAGAGGGAAGAGGGGGCGCGGCGCCCGTCAGGGCGCCAACATGACAAAAAGTAGGGCAGACCATTAGTTATTGTCTCTGTTGATAGAGGTGTCACTGGAGTATAAAAACCGCACCTCAGCAGTATCAATGGTATAAAAATGAATCACTTGGTCTATCTGAAAGATGAGGGCGTCAACGCCGTCTCCCCCGAATTCGCCCGCCGTTTTGCCACCGCCAAAGCCCACTTTTTCTCACGCAACCCCGACCTCTGGCCGGTCTTTCGCGAGCCCGGCTTTGCCACCCTCAACGAGTTTCGCGCCCGTGGACTGGCGCCGGCTGCGCGGCTCAATGCCTGGCCCGATGGCCGCGCCCGTCTCGCCGATCTCTGCGAAACCATGCCGGTGCCGGCCACCATGCGCACGCCGGGGGAGCCCATGGCGGAGCTGCTGTTTGCCGGCGCCCTGTCAAAGGATTGGGAGAACCCCTCCAGCGTCGAGAACGTCATCACCATGTCGGCGGATCCCGCCATCTATGGCGCCCAGATGGGCATATTGGCCAACCCTAACCTGGTCTACTCCGAATACGCCGGGGTGGCCGAGGAGCTGGAGAAGAAGGTGGTGCGCCAGATAGCGCTGCTGGCGGGTTACGACCCGGCCCGCGCCACCGGCATCTTCACCCAGGGGGGGACCTTCTGTAACCTCTACGGCTACCTGCTCGGCATCCGCAAGAGCCTGCCACAGGCCAAGCACAAGGGGCTCGGCCACTATCAGGATTACCGCATCATCAACTCCCAGGGCGGTCACTACTCCAACATCACCAACCTCTCCCTGCTCGGGGTCGACATCGAGAACAAGACCATCCGCATCCAGGTTGGCGAGAACAACGACATCGATCTCGACCACCTCGAGCGCACCCTGACCGCCTGCTTCGCTCTCAAGCACGTGGTGCCCACTATCATGCTTACCATGGGCACCACCGACACCTTCGGAGTGGACCAGGTGAAACCCGTGGTGGACCTGCGGGATCGCCTCTGCGAGCGCTTCGAGGTGGCGGTCAGGCCCCACATCCACGTCGACGCCGCCATCGGCTGGTCGATGATCTTCTTCCTGGATTACGACTTTGCCGCCAACCCGCTGGCCATCAACAGCGCCACCTTGGCGGGGATCGAGCGCAACGTGAGCCGCTTCGCCGAGCTCAAATACGCCGACTCCTTCACCGTCGACTTCCAGAAGTGGGGTTATGTGCCCTACACCTCCAGCCTGGTGATGATCAAGGAGCAGGACGACCTCAAGGCGATGGAGAACGACCCGGAGAACTTCTCCTACTTTGAGCGGGACATTCAGGGCCAGACCCACCTGCAGTCCACCATCGAGTGCTCCCGCGGGGCGAGCGGCCTGTTTGGTGCCTATGCGGCGCTCAACTACCTGGGGGTGGAGGGGTATCGCACCGTGCTGGCCCACTGCCTGCAAAACGCCAACTACTTCCGCTTCCGGTTAAGCCAGCTCGGCAACGTCAAGCTGGTGGCCCAGGAGAACCAGGGGCCGAGCGTGGGCTTCAAGATCTACAACCCCGAGTGGGTGCAGGACCCCGAGGCCGAGTTCGCCTTCGAGCTGGCGCGCAGCCCGGATGCGGCCTACAAGGCGCGCTTGCAGCGCAACACCGACTACCACCGCAGCCTGTTTACCGGGCGCGGCAAGGTGGGGCTCTACACCAACTGGGTGGAGGCCATCGCTCACTCCGACTATGACGCTCGTGGCAAGTACTCCTACATCGCCGGGGAGAAGGCGGTCTTCATGAACCCGGCCTGCGGCCGCGAACAGATCGACGCCTTTATCGCGCATATTCGCGGCTGACAGAGCCACATCTTGTGATGTCATAAATAAAAACGGCGGGATAATCCCGCCGTTTTTATGGCTCAAGGCAGTGGTTACCGTTTCTGGATGGCGGTCACGGTGAGCTTGCCGGCCGGGTTTTCGGCGTGAAAGCGCACCGCATCCCCCACTTTCAGATCCTTGAGCAGTGCGGGATCGGCCACCCGAAACACCATGGTCATCGCCGGCATCTTGAGGTTCGCGATGGCCTCGTGCTTGATGCCGACCTTGCCGTTGGCCGCGTCGATGCGGCTGATGACCCCCTGGGTCATCGCCATCTCGTTCATGCCTTCCATCTGGCTCATCTGGCCCATGTCGTGGCCGGCATGGTTCATCATCTCGGCAGCCTGCAGGCTGGTGTGGGTGGCAAGGCCGAGCAGCAATGTCAGGGTCAACGTCTTGTAATTCATGATCTTTTCCTCGTCGTTTATTCAAAGTCGGTGGTGAAGTCGGGTCAATCGGCTTGCCGGGTTTCGGTCTTGCCAAGGCTGCGGCTGCGCCAGAGGTAATAGGCGGCAGGCAGCACCAAGAGGGTCAGCACCAGCGCGCTCACCATGCCGCCAATCATGGGGGCGGCGATGCGCTGCATCACCTCGGAGCCGGTGCCGTGGCTCCACATGATGGGCAACAGGCCCGCGATGATGGTCACCACCGTCATCATCTTGGGGCGCAGGCGCAGGGCGGCGCCGTGGATGACCGCCCGGTGCAGGCCCGCCTTGTCCGGCTTGCCGCTCGCCACCAGGTCATCCCAGGCGTGGTTGAGGTAGACCAGCATCAGGACGCCGGTCTCCACCGCCACCCCCGCCAGGGCGATAAAACCTACCCCTACGGCGACTGACAGGTTGAAGTCCAGCAGCCAGAGGGTCCAGATCCCGCCCACCACCGCCAGCGGCAAGGTGGTGAGAATGAGCAGCACCTCCTGGAAGCGGCGAAACGCCAGATAGAGCAGCAGCACGATAATGGCGATGGTGAGCGGCACCACGTAGGCGAGGCGTGCCTTGGCCCGCTCCATGTATTCGTATTGACCGGACCAGGTGAGGGCGTAGCCCGCCGGCAGCACCAGCTGCCTACCCACCTCGGACTTGGCCTCTGCCACAAAGGAGCCGATGTCGCGGCCGCGAATGTCCACGTAGACCCAGCCGTTGAGGCGCGCGTTTTCACTGCGCAGCATGGGCGCCTCGTCGCTGATGTAGACCCGCGCCACGTCCGCCAGGGCGATGCGTTCCCCCTTGGGGGTCACCAGGGGCAGCAGCTCGAGGCTGGCCACCGAATCGCGGTAGCTCTGGGGGTAGCGCAGGTTGATGGGATAGCGTTCGCGCCCCTCTATGGTCTGGCCCACCTCCATGCCGCCCACCGCGGTGGCGAGCACCGCCTGCACGTCGGCGATATTGAGGCCGTAGCGGGCCGCCTTCAGCCGGTCGATGTCCACCTTGACGTAGCGGCCACCCGCCACCCGCTCGGCGTAGACCGATGAGGCGCCCTCCACCTTTCCGACTACTTGCTCAAGCTGTTGGCCGAGCTGCTGGATCACCTTGAGATCCGGCCCCGCTATCTTGATGCCGACCGGGGTCTTGATGCCGGTGGCCAGCATGTCGATGCGGGTCTTGATGGGGGGCACCCAGGCGTTGGTGAGACCGGGGAAGCGGATGAGGGAGTCGAGCTCCTCCTTGAGCTTCTCCGGGGTCATGCCGGGGCGCCACTGATCCTTGGGCTTGAGCTGGATGCTGGTCTCCATCATCACGAGATCCGCAGGGTCGGTGGCCGAGTCGGCGCGCCCCGCCTTGCCGAACACGTTCTGCACCTCGGGCACGGTGCGAATGAGCTTGTCGGTCTGCTGCAAAATCTCCCGCGCCTTGCCCACCGAGATGTTGGTCGCCGTGGTGGGCATGTACATGATGTCCCCCTCGTCGAGCGGCGGTATGAACTCGGAGCCCAGATGCTGGAGTGGCCAGAAGCCCGCCACCGTGACCACGGCGGCGATGGCCAGGGTAGTTTTCGGACGAGCCAGCACGGCCTTGAGCAGGGGCACATAACCCTGGCTCAGCCAGCGGTTGAGGGGGTTGGCCTGTTCGGCCAGCACCTTGCCACGGATGAAGTAGCCCATGATCACCGGCACCAGCGTGATGGCGAGCGCGGCGGCGGCGGCCATGGCGTAGGTCTTGGTGTAGGCGAGGGGGTGGAACATCCGCCCCTCCTGCGCCTCCAGCGCGAACACCGGCAGGAAGCTGATGGTGATGATGAGCAGGGAGAAGAAGATGGCGGGCCCCACCTCTATGCTCGCCTCGGTGATGATGCGCCAGCGGTTCTTGTCGGTGAGCGCCTCCCGCTCCATGTGTTTGTGGACGTTCTCGATCATCACGATGGCACCGTCCACCATGGCGCCGATGGCGATGGCGATGCCCCCCAGCGACATGATGTTGGCGTTGATCCCCTGCAGGTGCATGACGATGAAGGCGGTCAGGATGGCGATGGGCAAGGAGATGACCACCACCAGGGACGAGCGCAGGTGGAACAGGAAGGCGAGGCAGACCAGCACCACCACGGCGAACTCTTCCACCAGCTTGCCGGAGAGGTTGTCGATGGCGCGCTGGATAAGATCGGATCGATCGTAGACGGTGACGATCTCCACCCCCTCCGGCAGGCTGGATTTGAGCTCCGCCAGCCGCGCCTTGACCCCGTCTATGGTGTGCTGGGCATTCTCGCCATAGCGCATGACGATGATGCCGCCCACCACTTCCCCTTCGCCGTTGAGCTCGGCCAGGCCGCGTCGGCTCTGGGGGCCGGTGACCACATCCGCCACATCCCCCAGCAGCAGGGGGGCGCCGCGCACATTGGTGCCGAGCGGGATCTGCTTCAGATCCTCCACGCTTTTCAGATAGCCATTCGAGCGCACCATGTATTCCGCTTCCGCCATCTCGATGACGGAGGCGCCGGTCTCCTGGTTGCCCTGCTTGATGGCGGTCTCGATAAGGGAGAGCGGGATGCCGTAGGCGCGCAGCTTGTCCGGGTCGACCCGCACCTGATACTGGCGCACCATGCCGCCCACGGTGGCGACCTCGGAGACGCCGTCCACCGTCTGCAGCTCGAACTTGAGCAGCCAGTTCTGCAGGGAGGTGAGCTCGCTGAGGTCATGCTTGCCGGTTCTGTCCACCAGGGCGTACTGGTAGACCCAGCCCACCCCGGTGGCATCGGGGCCGAGCTGGGGGCGGGCGGAGGCGGGCAGGTTGGGGGCCACCTGGCTCAGGTACTCCAGCACCCGGGCTCGGGCCCAGTAGAGGTCGGTGTCGTCGTCAAACAGCACGTAGACGAAGGAGTCGCCGAAGAAGGAGTAGCCGCGCACCGTGGTGGCGCCCGGCACCGCCAGCATGGCGGTGGTGAGCGGGTAGGTCACCTGATCCTCCACCACCTGCGGCGCCTGGCCGGGGTAGGAGGTCTTGATGATCACCTGGACGTCGGAGAGATCCGGCAGGGCGTCCACCGGGGTCTGTTTGACCGACCAGAGCCCCCAGGCGGTGAGCATGAGGGTCAATAGCAGCACCAGGAAGCGGTTGCCCACGGACCAGCGAATAATCGAGGGGATCATGGTTGGGCTCCTTGCTCATTGGGTGCAGAGAGCGGAGAGCGGTTGCCTGTCAGGCAGCGAATGATGGCAGGGATCATGACTTCTTCTCCATCTCGGGCATCGCCATCTGATGCTGGCCATGGTCCATGCCTTCCATTTGCTCCATCTCATCCGTTGCTGGCTTGGTGGCGTCGCCGGGTACTGGCGCTTGTTCCTGATGGATGGTGGTGATGCGATATTCATCCCCCTCCTGCATCACCTGCAGGTGCAGGGTCTGTCCCTCGGTCAGCTTGCTCATGTCGACCCCCTCGGCCACGGTGAACTCCATCTCCATGGCGGGCCACTGCCACTCGGGGATGGGCTGGTGGGCGACCATCAGGGTACGCCCGGCCAGGTCGATGCCTTGCACCTCCCCCTGGGTCCAGATCTGGGCGGGGCGCACCGCCGTCATGCGCTGGAAGTCCGAATCGATGGCCGACTCCGAGTCGAGCAGGAACTGGGCCGAGCTGACGATGCTGTCCCCCGCTTCAACCCCCTCCCGGATGGCAACCTTGTCGCCAAACTGGGGGCCCAGGGTGACGGCTACCGACTTGAAGCTGCCATCCCCCAGCGCCAGCACCAGCCTGTCCTGGCTGCCGGTGCGGATCACCGCTTCGCTCGGCACCACCAGTCGGGGCTCGCCCTTGCCTGTCTGAATCGTCACCTTGGCGAACATGTTGGGTTTCAGGAACTCGTCCGGGTTGGCGAAGCGCAGCCGTACCTTGAGGGTGCGGGTGGCGGCATCCAGGGTGGGGTAGAGGTAATCGACCCGACCCTGCCACTGGCGGCCCGGGGCGTAGTCCAGGGTCATGGTGACCGGATCGCCCACCTTCAGCTGGGCGGCCTGACGCTCGAACACCTCGGCACTCACCCACACCTGCTTGAGGGTGCTGATGTTAAAGAGCGCCGCGGCGGGTTCCACATACTGGCCCTCGCGCACCTTCAGCTCGGAGACATAGCCGCTGCTCGGGGCATAGATGCGCACCGTCTCCTGCACCTGACGGGTGCGCTTGAGGGCCGCTATCTGATCCGCCGGCACCTGCAGGGATTTCAGCTTGCCCTCGGCGGCGCGCAGCAGCAGCGGGTTGGTGGTGTTGAGGGCGAGCAGGTACTCGTGCTGGGCGTTGACCAGATCCGGGGCATAGAGCTCGTAGATGAGGCTCCCCTTGCTCACCTGCTGCCCCTCGCTCTTGATGGCGAGGGTGCGGATCCAGCCCGCCATGCGGGCGTTGACCGCCTCCAGCCTGTCCTCGTCATAGCCGACGTAGCCCACCGTCTCGACCTGCTGGTGGATAGGCAATTTCTCCACCTTGGCAAGCCGCACCCCCAGGTTCTGCTGGATCTCGGGGCTGATGGTGACGGTGCCCGGCGAGCCGCTTTTCTGCTCCTCATAGACGGGAATGAAGTCCATCCCCATGTTGTCCTTGGCGGGGCCGTCGCGCTTGTCGCGGGGATCCATGGGGTTGACCCAGTAGAGGGGCTTCTTCTCGGCGCTGGCGCCATCCGTGGTCTGTTTGGCGGCCCAGTAGCCGCCGCCGGCCCCGAGGGCGAGCAGCAGGGCAGACAGGATCAGCGTCTTGTTCATGACTGGCCTCCGGCGCGAGTCTGCAGGCAGAGCGTGCGGGAGGGCTGGGCGCCACGGGGCGCAAATGTCTTGGGTGATGACATGGTACTTCTTCTCTCGTATCGGGCCGTCCGGCCGTGAGCGGATGCGGTGCAACAGGCACGTGGCGCTCGGCTCGCGGTGGACAGGATTGGCCGACAATCGGGGCACCGCCGACGAAGCGGCCGGTGCACGGCATGGCGATGGCAGTGCCATCGCCCGGGCTAACGGGAGAAGCGGTTTCTAATGGCGCAGCACGGACAACATCAGATGCCGTCTGGGCCAGGAAGGGGGATGGGTACCACGCAGGCGCAGGAAGGGATCCCGCAACCAGTTGTCCAGCAGGGGGCCGATACTCCACGAAGAGGGGAGCAACAGCAGGGGCAGCAACAGCAGTGACAGCAGCATGCCGAGCAGGGGGGGCGCACTGGCGGAGCCGGAGAAGCCGGGCTGCATCTGACACTCATCCCCCGACAGGGTCCCCGCATTCATTGTGCCCGAATGGCAGGAGAGGGAGGCGGTGTCGACCTGGTCAGGAGTCATGGCGGCGTGCTGTACCGGCCCGCTCTGGTGCAGCCCATGAGACAGGGAGGGCTGTGGCGGGGCCAGGATGGGACCGGATGCGTCGCCCGGGAGGGCGGTAGCCACCCCATGCCAGCCGATGCACAGGGTGAGATTGCAGACGAGCACCAGCGCCAGCAATAGCCGGGCGATGAGCGCTGTGGGCAATCTCGATGACAACATGGTGCAGGTTCCCTGTGACGTATGGGATGAATGTAAACCTTACCTATAGGAGAAGGTCAAGGTTCGGCCTGTACCATCTGCCAAAGAGTTGATATGGATTAAGAAATGCCGGATTGGCAGACGAAGAAGCCCCCGCGTGGCGGGGGCTCAGGGTCAGGAGTGACAGGGCAGCCCGACGGCCGGGATCAGGCGAAGCAGGTCCAGATGGGGGCGTGATCGGAGGGCTTGTCGATGCCGCGCAGCTCGTAGTCGATGCCGGTCTCGGTCACCTTGTCCTTGAGGGCGTCGGAGGCCATGATGAGGTCGATGCGCAGACCCCGGTTCTCGTCAAAGCCCCTGGAGCGGTAGTCGAACCAGGAGAAGCGCTCGCACTCGGTGGGGTTGGCGGCGCGGAAGGTGTCGGTCAGGCCGAACCCCTTGAGCCGTTCCATCCACTCCCGCTCGATGGGCAGGAAGGAGCACTTGCCATCTCGCAGCCAGCGCTTGCGATTCGCCTCGCCGATGCCGATGTCGAGATCCGTGGGGGAGATGTTCATATCCCCGATCAGCGCTATCTGATCGTCCGGGCTGTGGTGGGTCTCGAGGTAGTGCTGCAAATCTTCATAGAACTTCTGCTTGGCCGGGAACTTGGTCTCGTGATCCTGGCTCTCCCCTTGCGGGAAATAGCCGTTCATCACTGTGATGATGGAGCCATCTTCCCGCTGGAAGTCGGCCATGATCATGCGGCGCTGGGCGTCTTCCTCATCGGTGGGAAAGCCTTTTTGCACCTTGAGCGGCTTCTGCTTGCTCATGATGGCCACCCCGTAGTGACCCTTCTGGCCGTGGAATTCCACGTGATAGCCCATGGCCTCCACGTCCGCCACCGGAAAGGCCTCGTCGTGGACCTTGATCTCCTGCAGGCCGATCACATCCGGCTGGTGTTTGTCGATAAGGGCTTGCAACTGATGAAGACGGGCGCGCAGGCCATTGATATTGAAAGAGATGATCTTCATGTTCGGGGTGCTCATGTCGTTTTTGTTCGTCGCTTATTGGACTAGGAATCCGCGATGGATGCAAGTTCGGGGGCTGTGACTGGCGCAGCGGCTCGGTAACCTGTTCACGATCTGTCGCGAGAGGCCGTCAGCAAGATGAAGCGCAGCAGAGGAACCGGAGTGTATATGTATACATGAGAGCTCCTGGCGACACATAAGCGAGCAGCACATGAGCCTTGGAAGCGGCCTCGCAGCAAGATCGTGGACAGGTTTTTAGCGGGTCATCTTCTTGACAAACACCACCACGAACAGCGCCAGCGTGAAGCTGCCGGTGAAGGCCTCGAAGGCGGCGAAGATCCGCGACAGGCCGACCGGGGTGAAGTCGCCATAGCCCAGGGTGGTGAAGGTCACCACGCTGTAATAGAGGCATTCCAGCAGGAAGATGGCGTTCTGCTCCAGGGGGGCGTCCGGGCGGTAGATGAGGTGGTTGCCCGCGAAGTTGAGGCCGCAGAAGAAGTAAAAGATGCTGCAGATGACGATGAGCAGCAGGGAGAAGAGCACCACCCGCATGGGGGCCTCGCCGTAGCCGCAGAAGAGATCCACTATCCAGGAGGCGAAGCGTTGATAGGACCAGAACGGCATCTGCAGGCGGCGCATGGTGAGCTCCTGCTGGATGTAGCGACCGGACATGGTGAAGATGCCCTGGGCCTCCGAGGCCTTGCGCAGATCCCGGTAGGTCTCCTCCGCCTCCTTGAACCAGACGCGGGCCTGCGCCGGGTCCCGCTCGCGGCGCCCCTTTCTGTCCTGCATCAGCCGCTTGCCCGTCTCCAGGTTGTCGAGGCGGGTGTTCTTCCAGCGGATGCCGAGCAGGTTGACGTCGTCGAGGGCGGCGCAGTGGAGGTTCGCATCGCTCAGATCGGCCTTCATCAGGCTGCCGCCCTTGATGCGAATGCCGTAGAGATGGGCACCTCGCAGGTTGGCGCGATAGAGGTTGCACTGCTCCAGCAAGAATCCCTCCGGACCCTGCCTGTTCACCAGGTTGAGATCCGCCAGCTCGGCGCGGGCCAGTTGCAGGCCGTGGCACAGGCCTCCCTGGCGCACATAGCGCTCCAGCGCCTCGGCGGTATCAGGGGTGTTGTGGGCCGCAGCGGGGTCGTGCCAGCGGCAGAGATCATGATCCCCTGCCTCTTCGGTGCAGTGGCGGCCATCGGCCACCAGGTATCGGCACATTGCCATGGTGTTGCCCCTCCCTTCCCTGAGTCAGTATCAGCATAGGTGAGGGGAGGAGGGGGGATATCAGCTGTGCTGATGATATTCCTGGCGCAGCTTGCGAAAACGTTCCTGCTGGGCGGGGTTGAGGGGGATGCCCTCCAGCACCTCCAGGGTCTCCTTGCACTCGGCGCCAAACTCCGGGCTCTTGCGGTTCTTCTGCATGAGTTGCAGCAGCACCTGGATCTTGTTGAGGGCGGCGCCGGTATTGGCGGGCGCCCGGCGCAGGGCCTCGCGAAAGTGGCCGAGGGCCTGCTCCAGCTCCCCGGCCTGATAGGCCTTGATGCCCAGATCGTTGAGCTGCTGATAGCGCTGGCGCCGCTCCTGCACCGTCTTGTCATCTCGGGTCACCTGGATGCAGGTGGTGAGCAGCCGATCCTCATCCTCCGCCAGCAGGGGTTGCAGGCTCTCGGCGTACTCGAACTCCCCGAGCTGATAGAGGGCGAGTATGGTCTCGCCAAGGAGGGCCGGAGGCATGGTGGCGGGCTCGTCCAGCCAGTTCTGGTTGGCGCGATAGAGCATCTTTTTGCCCTTGAGCAGCTCCCCCAGGGCGATGCGCACCCGGGCCTGGCAGATCTGCTCGAACACCGGGTAGTTGAACTCCGACATCATCAGGGAGTCGCGGATGCGCGACAGGGCGGAGTTGACCTGCTTTTGCAGGTTGGCGATGTGGTAGCCGTCGTTGCTGTTGAGGGCATAGAGGGTAAGGGTCTGGATATAGGCCCCGAGATAATGCGGCGTGCGGTGGATCGAGTTGCGCGACAAGTCGATGAGGGCGAGCAGCACGTCCTTGGCCTGGGCGTAGTCGTGCCGTTGCAGGCACACCTCCGCCAGACGGCGGGAGAGCTGCACTGATTGGGGAGAGATGTCCACCGCCCGGCGCAGCTCCTGCTGGGCCTGCTCGTCATTGCCCAGCGCCAGCAGGGACTCCGCGAGCCAGAGGTAAGCCTCCACCATCAGGGGGGTGTGTTTCAGGGTGGCTTGCAGGTGGCTCACCGCCTCCTCGTGCAGACCCAAGGTATGGCACGCCTTGCCCAGGGTGAGGCGAGCCCAGCTGTTCTCCTGCCCCGCCAGCAGCTGGCGCATCAGGCTGCGGGCCTCCTTGGCCTGGCCCAGCTTGAGCTGGGTGTCGGCCTGCAGGCAGCGGCAGAAGTTGGCAAAGCGGGGCACCGCGTCCGCCTGTTTGGCACAGGCCTCCACCAGGGCGGGCAGATCGTCCCGGGTGAGGGCGCTGAAGACGCTCTCCAGTGCCTGGCGACGGGCGAGGGCGCGTTTGAGGCGAAACGAGAACTGCTCCTGGGAGAAGGGCTTCATCAGGTATTCGTCGGGCTCGGCTTCCAGCGCGCTCAGCACCATGGCGCGGGAGCCGTCGCTGCTGACCATGATCACCACGCTCTGGGGCGGAATGAGTTGCTGATCCCGCAGGCTTTCCAGCAACTGGCGGCCGTTCTCGCCCGCCCCCAGCTCATAGTCGAGCAGATAGATGTCGAAGCTCTCTTTCTGGCAGCGGCGGCGGGCCTCGTCGGCGGAGTTGGTGTAGGTGATGCGGTTGATGCCGATGTTGATCAGCATCGCCTTCATCATCATCTGGAAGGAACGCTGTTCGTTGACCAGCAGGATGCGCTTGGGCTTGGGCTGGGGTTTCTTCTCGGGTACGGAGTCCGGTATCTGCATCTGTCTGGCATCAAGGCGCTACGGGCTGGTGGGAGAAGTGTGCCACCAAAGTCCGCAGGCAGGCAATTGCACATGGGAAGGCCCCCCGGTTTTTCCCGCAGACCTTGGGTGAAAAAAAGGGTGTCTTGCCTTTGATCCCGGTCAAGGGAAGGTGAGTTGGCACTGGCAGGCGCTGTCCCGGTTTTTAGACTTGAAGAGTATCAGCATGCGGGAGGCGGCAGGGGGCAGGGTGCCCGTCTGCTCCCTTGCCCGCTCACAAGGAGGGATCAGATGAGTTTGCTACCGAGTCGCACCAGCCTGTTTGATGACCTGTTCCACGACATGGCCTCCGGCTTCTACATCCGCCCCCTGCACGGGGACCCGTTGCCCGGCCAGATCAAGCTGGATCTGCGGGAGAGCGGGGATGACTACCTGCTGCTGGCGGAATTGCCCGGGGTGGCGAAGGAGGACATCCACGTGGACGTGCACGGCAAGCTGGTGACCCTGAAGGCGGAGATCCGCCAGTTTGACAGCCAGAGCAAGGATGAACGGGCCCTGCGCAGCGAGCGCTACTATGGCAGCGTGTCGCGCAGCGTCGAGCTGCCGGTGGAGGTGTCGCCAGAGCAGGTGAGCGCCCGCTTTGACAACGGCATCCTCACCCTGCGCCTGCCCAAGCAGGCGGCCAGCCCCGCGCCCCACCGCATCCCCATCGAATAGGCGGTCAGTGAACGAGGCCCCGCACTGCGGGGCCTCGTCATTCAGGGCTGCTTGCGCACCAGATAGGGGGCAAACTCGGGGGTGTGGCTGGCGGCAAAGCCCGTGGCGGTCTTCTCGATGAGATAGACCGCCAGCTTGTGCTCCCTGGCAAAGGCCATCGCCCGCTCGGGACCCATCACCATGAGGGCGGTGTCGAGGGCATCGGCCTCCAGGGCCGTGGGGGTGATGACGGTGGCGGAGACCAGCTTGTGGGTCACGGGCTCGCCGGTGGCAGGATCGATGATGTGGGAGTAGCGCTTGCCGTCGAGCTCGTAATAGTTGCGATAGCTGCCGGCGGTGCTCACCGCCATGCCGTTCGGGGTCACCACATCCTCGATGGCGCCCGGTCTGTCCGAGGGCTCGACGATGGCCACCTGCCAGGGATTGCCCTTGTCGTTGTGCCCCTTGCTGCGCACCGCCCCCGCCACTTCGATGAGGTAGTTGTGGACCCCTTTTTGCTCCAGCAGCCCGGCTATCTCGTCGGAGGCCGCCCCCTCGCCCAGGGTGGAGAGATCCAGATAGAGATCTGGGATGGCCTTGCCGAGCAGGAAGTGATCCCCCTCGGGGGTCAGGGTGAGTTTGTCGATGCCGACCCGCTCCCGCGCCTTGGCGATCTGCTCTGCGCTGGGCCGCCTGACCGGGCGCTTGTCCGGCCCGAACCCCCACAGATTGACCAGGGGTCCCACGGTGACATCGAGACCCCCCCGGGTGAGGTGCCCGGCGTCAATGCCCTGTTGCACAATCTTCGCCATGGTGGCCGGGATGACCAGGGGGGGCTGCCCCGTTCCCTGATTGAAGCGGGAGATGAGGGAGCCCGGATCATAGGTGGAGATCTCCTTGTTCAGGCGTGCCAGCAGTGCCTCCACCTCCTGATGCAGTGCCCCCTGTCCGCCGGGGAAGGGATCGCTCAGGGTCACCGCATAATAGGTGCCCATGGTATTGCCCTGGATGCGGGTCTGGGTCGGGGCCGGCTGGCAGGCGCCAAGCAGCAGGATCAGGGAGAGCAGCAGGGTGCGCGTCAGCGCAGGCGCAAAGGGGAACTTCATCTCTCATTCTCGCGGGAGTCATCGACGGGGGGGCAGCTTAGCCAACGGCTGCGGTGTTGGCGAGTGGCCGTGGGCGGGAAGGCCGCAAATAATTAAGCCAGACGGGGATGTGATCAACCCGCTTTGGGCCCGGGGTCGGGAGAAAAGAAGTGACCGGGCCCGCAGGCTGGCCCAAAAGCGGTCGTCCTTCGGCGACATTTGAATACAATGAAGATCGATCCTGACAGCATCTTTGCGGGTCGCACCCACGGGGGCGAGATGCCTGTGCTGTCATCCTTCGTCAATCAAAGGAGAAAATGATGAAAAAGATGTTAACCCTGCTGCTTCTTGGCTCCCTCGCCACCCCGGTCCTGGCCGACGAGTGCGCACTGGTGATCGAAGGCAATGACGCCATGCAGTACAACCAGACGGCGATGAGCGTGCCGGCCACCTGCAAGGAGGTGACGGTGACCCTCAATCACACGGGCAAGCTGCCGGTGGCCAACATGGGCCACAACTGGGTGCTGGCCAACACCGCCGACTATCAGGCCATCGCCACCGCCGGCATGAGCGCCGGGGTCGATCACGACTACCTGCCCAAGGATGACCCCAGGATCCTGGCCCACACCAAGCTGGTGGGGGGCGGCGAGAGCACCAGCGTCACCTTCAAGACCGACGGCCTGGCGGGCAAGGATCTCACCTTCTTCTGCTCCTTCCCGGGCCACTTCGCCCTGATGAAGGGCAGTTTCAAGGTGGGGTAGTGCCAAGGGGCGTGTCGCCGCCAGCACAAACAAAAGCCGGGAGGGTCCCGGCTTTTTGTTTTGACCCTTATAGCCAGAGGGTAAACTCCGCCAGGTCATAGCATTTGATATTCTTTTCTGCGCACTTCGTTGCTTCAGACTTCAACCATTCGAATGCTGCTTTTTTGTGCCCTTGGCCTTCAATCAAGATAATGACATTAGGTTCTGGTGCTTTATGGGCACTTTGTAAAAAGAAAGGAAACTTACGGTCAACTGAGCCTGAAACCTGTTGTTGGTGAGGTTCCACTCTAGTCAAGCCATCGAGTGGATGGTTAATGACAAAAGCACTAAAGGCTTTCAATCCATACAGATCTTCGTAGGGGACTCTAAATAGCTGTTCCGAATAGTAGATCACCGGAGGAAGGGAACTCAGTCCAGTTTGTGCGATCTGATTAGTCGCTA
>NZ_JAPCIS010000032.1:0-52941 GCF_027707425.1 Aeromonas sp. QDB63 | reverse complement strand
AAAATCGGCTCAAACATGAAGAAATGAAATGACTGAGTCAGCCGAGAAGAATTTCCCCGCTTATTCGCACCTTCCCTTGCCAATTTTATCAAACCACTCCAGCCAGCTGGAAAACGGGATCTGTTCAACCGGAATACCAATAAACAGAGGTTCGAAATAGCGCTGCATGGTATGCTCATAGAGCATGACCGTACGAGGCCGCAGCTTGGGCAGATGGTGCTCACGAAAATGCTCGCAGCACTGTTTCAGTGTGACATCATGCTTCTGGTGGAGCTTATCCCAGAAAACTCTAGGGTGTTCATTACGCTCCAGCGCACCACGGATAGCAGGGATCAATGCCCTGGCATCAGCGAGTTTAAGGTCGGGATAGCGTCCAATTTTGAGTCTCGCCGCTTTTCCTTGCCAGCGATAGCGATATTGCCATGAGATGGTGCCACGCTCGGTGACCCGAGCTGACAATCCATCACGATCTGACAATTCCGTCTTACCAAAGTAGGGCTTACCATACAGGGCACGTAGCTTCGCATCAGTAAGTGGCATATGACTCTCCTGTGATTGGCCATCTGATTTTTCACTGACACATTAACGCGCCCTGACGTGTACACAGATACGTACCAAACTGGTCTGAAACGGACTGAATCAAGATCAGACAAAGTGAGACAATCTGAGATAACACTCCGTATAACGACTTGTTTTTCAAGCATATAAACACAATTCAGAACCACGAAATGAGCCAGCAGACAAAGCCTACCTTCTATTTCCACGACTACGAGACCTTCGGCATCAGTCCGGCCAAAGACAGACCGGCGCAGTTTGCGGGCATTCGCACCGACGGGGATTTCAACGTCATCGGCGAGCCGCTGGTGATTTACTGCAAGCCGCCGGCGGATTACCTGCCGGAGCCGGAAGCCTGCCTCATCACCGGCATCACGCCGCAAAAGGCGATGAAGGACGGCCTGTGCGAGGCGGACTTCATCCGCCAGATCCACGCAGAGTTCGCCACCCCGGGCACCTGCGTGCTCGGCTACAACAGCATCCGCTTCGATGACGAGGTGACCCGCTACACCCTCTATCGCAACTTCTATGACCCCTATGCCTACGCCTGGCAGAACGGCAACTCCCGCTGGGACATCCTCGACATGCTGCGGGCCTGCTACGCCCTGCGCCCGCAGGGGATAGAGTGGGCGTTTGACGACGAGGGCAAGCCGAGCTTCAGGCTGGAGAAGCTCACCGTCGCCAACGGCGTGGCCCACGCCAACGCCCACGATGCGCTCTCGGATGTGCTGGCCACCATCGAGATGGCCAGGCTGGTGAAAAAGGCTCAGCCCAAGCTCTTCGAGTACCTCTTTGATCTTCGCAACAAGAACAAGGTGAAGGCCCTCATCGACGTGGTGACCATGAAACCCCTGGTGCACGTCTCCGGCATGTTCTCCCCCTGGCAGGGGTGTGCAAGCTGGGTGTCGCCGCTCGCCTGGCACCCCACCAACCAGAACGCGGTGATCATGGTGGATCTGACCCGTGACCCCACTCCGCTTATCGAGCTCTCCTGCGAGGAGATCCGCGAGCGCCTCTACACCAAAAAAGAGGAGCTGGGGGATCTGGCCGGCATTCCGGTCAAACTGGTGCACATCAACAAGTGCCCGGTGCTGGCCCCGGCCGCCACCCTGACGCCGGAGCGGGCGGACGAGCTGGGCATCAATCGGGCTCAGTGCCGCAAGAGCCTGGATCTGCTGCGGGCCCACCCCGAGGTGCGGGAAAAACTGGTGGAGGTGTTCAACCAGGAGTTTGCCGGCAGCACCGACGGCGACCCCGACACCCAGCTCTACGCCGGCTTCTTCGGCCACGGCGACAAGTCCACCATAGACCTGGTGCGCGCCACTCCGGCGGATCTGCTGGGGGAGCGGGAGTTTGCCTTCACGGATCCCCGTCTGCCCGAGATGCTGTTCCGTTACCGCGCCCGCAACTGGCCCCACACCTTGAGCGAAGCGGAGCAGAAGCGCTGGCGCCTGCATTGCAGTGACTACTTCAGCCGCCGCCTGCCGGATTATGTGCCGCGCCTGGAAGCCCTGGCGGAACAGAACCAGGGGAACGAACGGAACTTTGCGATTCTAAAGAGTCTCTATCACTACCTTGAAAATCTGTGAGATGTGAGCCGTTTCACAGTTAAAAACCGATGCGTTTCCCCGGCTCGCGACATAATGGGCAGGGAGCCCAAGCTCCTGATAGTGTGAATATTTAGATGCGCTGACGGCATGGATGCCGTGCTTTCGACTGTTGGGGAACTCTCGTTTTATGCGTTCAGCTCTGCCTGCTTTGACACTCGTCGCCTGTGCCCTGCTGCCCCAGGCCGCCCTCGCTGGCGCCCGGTTCGAGGTGCCGGACTACCTCTTGCGCCTGCCGGAGCAGACCTACCGGCTCATCGAGCGCAATTTCAGCACCCTCTACCAGCAGACTGACTTCACCCCGCAAATCACCAACAGCTATTTCAACCACTCGGATCTCTACCGCTTCGCCGGCATTCCCCTGGCCATCACGCCGCAAAACGGCTTCCAGATGGAGGTGTTCGGCCAGCTCTACAACAAGTCGTCCCAGATCTATGCCCAGATGAGCCAGGATCTCTCCCTCTATCGCACCCTGCGGGTGGACATGATGGGGGATCAGAGCGACGAGATCGCCATCGGCATGGGGCTCGGCATCCCCCTGACAACCCGCCTCACCGTCAAGGCGCTCGCCTCCAGCAACGAGATCCCGGGCTATGGCTCCGCCAATTACGCCATCGGGATGGAGTGGCACTTCTAGAGACCATTTCGCCACGTAAAAAAGGCTCCCGAGGGAGCCTTTTTGCAGTGCAACGCCATCAGGGGTAGCGGATCACCGCCCCCTGCCCCCCTTGCAGCACCAGGGTGCTCCCCAGGGGCGTCTCGTCCCAGAAGTCTGTGCCCCCCGGCGTCAACGGGCACTCGCAGGGGTGCTCCCCCCAGTTGAACAGGCAGAGCAGCTCGCCGCCCCCGGGCAACGCCACCCGCCCGCGCTCGAATGCCATCCCCTCGAAGCGGGCCGCCGGGGTGCGCGCGGCGCACAGGGCGAGCAGCTTGCCAAGGCGCGCCCCTTGCCCCTCGTCCAGATCCTGCAATCTGTCCCCCGCCAGCACCATGCCACCGCTCGCCACCAGGGCGGCCAGGTGAAAGTCGTACTCGGCGCGGCTCCCGTGCTGGCCCGGGATATCCCGCAGGCAGACGCAGTCGGGGTCCAGCACCCAGAGCCGCTCGTGCTGCCAGGCGCGGCAGAAGGCTTCTCGCGCTATCTGGCGAAAACGGGGGCCCTGGCGCTCCACGTCATCGCTCACCCGCATGCCGTGCACCAGGCCGAGGCTCGGCCACAGCGGCGCATTGCAGCCGAGCAGGAAGGCCCCCTCCCCGGCGCCGCGCAGGATGGCGGCCATGCCGCGCCGATAGGCCTCCACCCTAGTGGCGGCGGGGTCGTGGAAGCGACCACCGTGGATGGCCCCCCAGAAGTTGGCATCGAGCTTGAAGTAGTGAATGCCCCACTGGGTACGCAGGGTGCGAAATACCTGCTCCAGGTGCGTCTGCACCTCGGGGTGGGTGCCATCCAGCACGTACCAGGGGGTGCAGCGCCAGCCCCCGTAGGTGACCCGCTCCGAGGGGAGCGGCAGGCCATCCTCCCCTTTCACGAACCAGTCAGGGTGCTGCTGGAACACTCGGGAGCCGGGCTCGGCGATAAAGGGGGCGACCCAGAGCGCAGGCTCGCAACCGGCGGCGCGGATCTCCCCTGCCAGGGCCGCCACTCCCTCCTCGAACTTGGCGGAAGGGGTGAGCCAGTCCCCCATCCTGGCCTGATAGCCATCGTCTATCTGCACGTAGCGCAGGGCCGGGAAACGCTCGGCCCGCACCGCCAGGTTCTCGCGAATGTCCGCCGCGCTCACGTTCGCGTAGTAGTGATACCAGGAGCACCAGCCGCTCGGGCGCGTGGGCACCTCCCCCACCAGGGAGCCGTGCTCGGCGGCGATATGCTGCGCCAGCGTCGCGAGCAGGGCCTCCCTGTCCGGCCCCTCCAGGCAGATCAGCGCCTCGCTCTGCCAGTACGCACCCGGCGCCAGGGTGCGCCCTTCGGTGTTCATCACGATCTCGAGGCGCCCGTCGGGATGGAGGCGAAACTCCCCGCCAAAGCGCTGGCAGCTCGCAAAGGCCAGCAGCAGCCAACCCCCCTCCTGCGCCACCAGCAGCAGGTTGTGCACCGTGTGGTAGCCATGGTCGGCGGTGATGCGATAGACAGACGCATCGGGGCAGCGGCCCAGGTGCTCGGGGGCGTTCCAGCGTCCCCCGGTCTGGGCCAGCATCTGGAATCCCTCCCCGTAGATGGCCGCGTCGGGCGCAAGTCCGAGATCCCCCTCAAACAGCCGCCAGTGGTGGACGGCCTCGGACTGCTTCCCGGTGTTGTCGAGCCTCACCCGGCAAAGCGGCCCCTCCCACTGGCGGGTTTGCAGCAGGGTGTCAGGGAGGGCGGGATCGGCGGGCAGTTGGCGCAACCGGGCCAGGAGAGAGGGGGTCGACATGGGAACTCCTTCTTGTGAATGGGGTTGAAGCCGGGCCATTGTATCCCCTGCGGGCCAGTTGACCCTGTTCCCTCCCCCCCGTGCCTGTTAAACTGCGACCTTGCTCACACTTGCCAAGATGAGGCCCCCGTGCTGCTGCAACGCACCCTGCGCTACCTTCGTGATTTTCTGGTCATCATCGCCTGTCTGCTGGCAGGCAAGGCCGTGGCGGCCATCCTGCCCTTCGCCTTCCCCGGCAGCATCATCGGCATGCTGCTGCTGTTCGTGCTGCTCTCCTTGCAGATCGTCCGCTTCTCCTGGGTCGAGCTGGGGGGCGGCCTGCTGCTGCGCCACATGGGGGTGCTGTTCGTGCCGGTGGCGGTGGGCCTGGTGGCCTGGCTCGAGCCCCTGCGCCAATCCTTCGGTCTCATCATGCTCTGCGTCGTGCTCGGCATCGTGCTCATCCTGGGCGCGGTCGGCCACCTCTATCAAAGGATGAACAAGCCATGATCCTCTGGTTCGCCCTGCCCCTCACCCTGGCCCTCTATTTCATGACCCGGGCCCTCTACCGCCGCCTGCCCTGGCCCGTCATCAATCCGGTGCTGATCCCCACCGCCGTCATCATCGGCCTGCTGCTCTGGCTCGATCTGCCTCTGGATCAGTACCAGCAGGGGGCCTCACCCCTGACCGCCCTGCTGGAACCCGCCGTGGTGGCCCTGGCCCTGCCGCTGTACCAGCAGGCGCGCCAGATCCGCGACAAGCTCACACCCATCCTGGCCTGTACCCTCACCGCGGTGCTCATCTCGGTCTGCACCACCCTGGGGGTCGGCCACCTGATGGGGGCGGATCCGGCGCTGCTCGCCTCCATCGCCACCAAGTCCATCACCACGCCGCTCGCCATGAGCGTCAGCCAGTCCCTCGGCGGCATTCCCGCCATCGCCGCCGCCGTGGTGGTGGTGGTGGGGATCCTGGGGGCCCTGGCGGGCTACCCCCTGCTCAAGCTGATGCGGGTCACCGACCCCGAGGCTCAGGGGCTCGCCATGGGAGCCTGCGCCCACGCCATCGGCACCGCCGCCTCCGCCGAGCAGGGGGTGACCCAGGGCGCCTTCTCGTCGCTGGCCATGGTGGTGTGCGGCGTGCTGACCGCGGCCATCGCCCCCCTGCTGTTCGCCCTCTACCACTGGCTGACCTGATCCCCGTTGCCATGGCCGCCCTTGCGGCCATGGCCTCTGTGCCCTTTCACCGTTTCCATCCGATACCCTCGCCTCCCTGATGCCGGGAGCTGGCGCACAGATTGCGAAAGACAAACGTTTCCTTTACCATCCCCGCCCCTTTACCCATCAAGGCGTGAGCGCGCTCACACAATTCGCCGCGCTTGCTCCCTACAATGGCCCCCCAATTGGCCTTTGAGGACACAGTATGCATCCCCGCTTTGCCAAGCCATTCGAGACCCTTTCCGCCCCGCTCCAGGCCGCCCTGCTGCCCATGCTGGGGGACGATTTCCAGGCCCGTTTCACCCCGGACCAGGTCGCGACCCTGAAAGCCGCCACCGGGCTGGATGACAGGGCCCTGCGTCTGGCCTTGCTGCCGCTGGCGGCCGCCTGCTCGGTGGCCCCCATCTCCAGGTTCTTCGTCGGCGCCATCGCCTGCGGCCTGAGCGGCACCTGGTACTTTGGCGCCAACATGGAGTTCGCGGGCCAGGGGCTGTTCCACTCGGTCCACGCCGAGCAGTCCGCCATCTCCAACGCCTGGCTGGGTGGCGAGACCGGGATCTCCGAGATCACCGTGAACTACACCCCCTGCGGCCACTGCCGCCAGTTCATGAACGAGCTGAGCACCGCCAAGACCCTGAAGGTCTCCCTGCCGGACGATCTCAGCGAGCTGCAATCCTTCCTGCCCCACTCCTTCGGCCCCGCCGATCTCGAGATCACCGATGCCCTGATGAGCCCCCAGGCTCACGACGAGCTGGTGCTCGAGAGCGACGACCCCCTGTGGCAGGCTGCGCTCGCCGCCGCCCGCCAGAGCTATGCCCCCTACAGCCAGGGCTATGCCGCGGTGGCGCTGCAGTTCGAGGACGGGCGCATCTTCTGCGGCCGCTATGCCGAGAACGCCGCCTTCAACCCGAGCCTGCCGCCGATGCAGATGGCCTGCGCCCACGCTGTGCTGGGTGGCGAGGATCTCGCCACCGTGCGCCGCGCCGTGCTGCTGGAGAGCAAGGATGGCCAGATCAGCCAGCGGGACTCCGCCCAGTCCACCCTGAAGGCGCTGGGCTCGGTCGAGCTTGAGTACAAAGCCGTCTGACCCCGGCATCCGCCAACGGGAAGGGGAGCTGCGGCTCCCCTTCTTGCTCTCTGCCCCTCACCCCCTTTCTCTGCGCCTCTGGCGCCGTGCATCAGATGCCCTCTTGCCCCATGTGAGGGCGGCCTCCCTCCGATGACCTTATTGGCAGACCTCCTCTGCGGTGGCGGGAAGCCCAGGTTAAGGGGCCAAGACCCCACCCCGCCCCTTGCGGTCCCCGTGTGTGACCCCACAATGCATTTGCCAAGCCACTGGGATCCCGCCTTTCCATGGATTTTGCAAATGCTGTTCCCTCGATGCGGAGAGGTATGGCGGCGGCGGGAAACGTCGGGGAAGGGGTCAATGCCCCGCCCCCGCCCCTTGCAGCCCCCGTGTGTGACCCCAAGATGCATTTGCCAAACCACTGGGATCCCGCCTCTCCATGGATTTTGCAAATACCTTTCCCTGCCGTTCCCTCGACGCGGGGCGGTATGGCGGCGGCGGGAAACGTCGGGGAAGGGGTCAATGCCCCAGCCCCCTGTCGGCTTGCTTCCCCCTGAAATACAGCGGGGGAGCCACTGGCTCCCCCGACTGTCATTGATGTGGCCCATATGGCGGCGCCGGCCCCTGTCAGGACTCCCACAGGATGCGCTGGCTGCCGGACCAGCGCTCGCCGATGTCCGCGTATTTTTGTTCCAGCAGGTGGCGGCGGATCTTCATGGTGGGGGTCAGCACCCCGTTCTCGATGTTCCAGGGGCTCTTGACCACCAGGATGCCCCGCAGGCGAGCGTGGGATTCCAGCTTGTCGTTGACCCGGTTGAGGGCAGCCTCCAGCTGGGCCTCCACCCCGGCCTTGTCCCCCTTCATGGCGCTCTCGGCGAGCTGCACCAGGGCGACCGGCTGCGGCATGCCGTAGCCGATGACGCAGAGCTGCTCGATGATGGGCTCCTGCCCGAGCATCCCCTCGATGGGCACCGGGGCCACGTACTTGCCCTTGGCGGTCTTGAAGACGTCCTTCATGCGGCCGGTGATGGTGAGGTAACCCTCCCTGTCCAGCTTGCCCATGTCACCGGTGTGCAGCCAGCCCTCGGCGTCGATGGCCTCTGCACTGTGCTCGGGATCCTTGTAGTAGCCCACCATCATGCCGTCGCAGCGACAGAGGATCTCCCCCTCGTCGGAGATCTTGATGGTCACCCCGGGCCCGGCCTTGCCGACGGTGCCTATCTTGTCCGCCCGGAACGGGTAGTTGAGGGTGGAGTAGGCGTGGTTCTCGGTCATGCCCCAGGCCTCGGTGATATGGATGCCGATGCTGTGATACCACTCCAGCAGCGCCGGGGCCACCGGCGCAGAGCCGCAGCCCAGCACCCGCGCCTGATCCAGCCCCAGCCCCTTTTGCAGCTTGCTCTTGATGAGGCTGGAGACGAGGGGGATCTTGAGCAGCAGCGCCAGCTTTTTCTGGGGCAGCTTCTCGTGGATCTTGATGCGGAACATGGCCCAGAGCCGCGGCACCGAGATGAAGACGGTGGGACGGCAGCGCTTGACGTCCTCGATGAAGGTGTCGAGGGATTCGGGGAAGGCGATGGTGGCACCGCTGAACAGGCTGCCGCCGTAGATGTAGACCCGCTCGGTGATGTGGGCAAGGGGCAGGTAGGAGAAGCCGCGATCCTCGGCGGTGAGGGAGACCGCCTCCACCAGCTTCTCGCAGGACCAGGCGTAGCGCTCCACGCTCAGCATGGCCCCCTTGGGCTTGCCGGTGCTGCCGGAGGTGTAGACCAGGCTCAGCAGGGCATCCGGCGCCTGCACCGGGCTGTCCGGGATGGGGTCGTATTGCGCCAGCAGATCGTCCCACTGGTGGGTGGCCGGCATGGTGTCGTAAGGCAGGGCGATACGCAGCAGATCCCCGGGCACCCCCGCCTCCTGGCTCTTCCAGTCGTCCAGCTTGCCGACGAAGATCGCCCTGGTTTCGCTGTGGCGCAGCACGTATTCGATGGTGTCGACGTTGGCGGTGGGGTAGATGGGCACGCTCACATATCCCCCCATCTGCATCGCCAGATCGGCGATGAACCACTGGGCGCAGTTCTTGGAGAGCAACGCCACCTTGTCACCGGGCACCAGGCCCAGGGCGCGCAGTGCCGACACCATGCGCCGCGCCTCGTCGGCGACCTCACCCCAGGTGAAGTCGACGTATTCGCGGTGGATGGTCTGACGCAGATAGATTCGGTCGGGACACTGCCGCTCCCAGTGATAGAGCATCTCGAGCGGCAGTCTGGTGGCAATGCGTGAGGTGGAGGCCATGGTTTAATCCCTGAAACAAAAGGCGAGCCTCATTATTAACCTTTTGATAACACTCAGGGAAGCAGATTACTTAAACTTGTGTTTGAACTGCGAATGGGATCAAGCTTCCGCCTGGGCCTGCAGACGCTTCCACATCTCCTGCACCAGCACCTCGTCCTGCTCGGAGAGCTCACCCTGCAAGATGGCCTCGTTCAGGCTGCGCAGCACATAGCTCTTGACGTCCCGCACCAGGGTCTTGCCCTCCAGCTCGGCGCGCGCCACCGCAAGGGAGATGTGCCCTCGCAGATAGCCGCCCGCAAACAGCTCGTCTTCGCTGGCCGTGGCGACCATGGCGTCGATCAGTCCCAACAACTTGTGTTCAAAATCGTGAATCGTCATTTAACGCAGCCTCATTTCCGGGGTTGCCGGCAAAAAATTCGGGGAGTGGAACCGCGATCCGGTTGATCGCGGCTCTCTGGCGCCAGGCCAGCCGCATCCTTGATGTCCTATTCCGGGTTGGCCACCGGGTAGATGACCTGATCCTTGTATCCCGTGGTTATGCGCAGATAACCACTCAACGACCGGTTCAGTGCCGGATCGTCGGTGTCCACCAGCAGCGGACGGCCTTCTAGCGCCGCCAGCTTGGCTTTGGTGGCGAGCACCTGGATATGCTCGCGCCCGACGGCCCGGATCACGTCTGGACTCAATTGCTGATTTCCGCGCCCGAACAGATGTCCCTGACCGCCGATCAGGGTGATGATCAGACGGCAGCGACGGCCGCGGATCCGGGTCAGGATCTCGGCGGCGGACAGATCCTGCCCGATAAGTTGGCCATTTTCCACCAGATCCACACCGAGCAAGGTATTTTCCAGACCCAGCTCCCCCATGCAGGCGGCCACCGTGCTCCCCGACCCCATCAGGTAGAGGGTATCGGGCTCCATCTGCTCCACCACACCGGCGGCAAGATCGGCGAGCACCAGCTCCTCGGACTCCCGCCCCCCCTGCTTGACCGCCTGCACGTAGCGCAGATCCCCGGGCACCAGCAGCTGGCCGTAGTGGCGGGCGCGCACCTTGCCGGCGCGAAACGCCTCCTCGTCGATGTCCATCACCTCCGCATCCACCAGGCTCAGGAGCTCCCCCGCGATCATTCTGGCCGCCACCCGGCCGCTCGCCGCCGGCGTCACCCCATAGACCCCGGAGTGGATCTTGCACCCCGCCGGGATGCCGAGCACATGGCAGGACTCCCCCACCGCCGCGCAGATGTCCCGGGCGGTGCCATCGCCACCGGCGAAGAGCAGCAGATCCACCCCGGCATCGCGCAGGGCCAGGGCGGCAGCCCGGGTGTCCTCGGCGCTCGTCTGCGCCCCGGCAGGCCGATGGACGATGCGATGGGGCAGCCCCAGCTCGGAGGCGAGGTCGGCCCCCATCTCTTCGGCCACCGTCAGCAGCTCGAATGGGGTGGTCAGCTCGCACAGGGGCAACAGGGCCTGGCGGGCCCGCTCCCGGGCCTTGGGGACGGCCCCGCGCGCCAGCGCCTCGGCGACCATGCCGTCACTGCCCTTGAGACCGACGGCCCCGCCGATGCCGGCGACGGGGTTGATGATGAGCCCTAATCGAAACATGTTTCCCTCCTGTTGGATCGCCGCCATTTTTATCTTTTCCCGCCACTGGGACAAGCCATGACCCCCTGCTAAAATGCGCGACTTCTACCTCAATCACTGTTCAACCAAGGTTCCATCATGCTGGAATGGATTGCGGACCCCTCCGCCTGGGTCGCGCTCGCCACCCTGACCCTGCTCGAGATCGTGCTCGGCATCGACAACATCATTTTCATCTCCATCCTGGTGGGTCGCCTGCCGGAAGCCCTGCGCCAGAAAGCGCGCATCCTGGGGCTGGGGCTCGCCATGGGCACCCGCATCCTGCTGCTGCTCTCCCTGGCCTGGGTGATGCGCCTCACCGAGCCCCTCTTCACCGTGCTGGGGGAAGCCATCTCGGGACGGGATCTCATCTTGCTGGTGGGGGGTCTGTTCCTCATCGCCAAGAGCACCCACGAGATCCACCAGAGCCTGGAAGGGGCCGCCGAAGAGGCGGGTGTGGTGAGCAAGACCGCGGGCTTCCTGTCCACCCTGGTGCAGATCGCCATCCTCGACATCATCTTCAGCCTGGACTCCGTCATCACAGCCGTGGGCATGGCGGATCATGTCCCTGTCATGGTGCTGGCCATCATCATCGCCGTCGGCGTCATGATGTTTGCCGCCAAGGCCATCGGCGACTTCGTCGATACCCACCCCACCATCAAGATGCTGGCCCTCTCCTTCCTTATCCTGGTCGGGGTGGCGCTGATGGCCGAAGGGCTGGATCTGCACATTCCCAAGGGTTACATCTACTTCGCCATGGCCTTCTCGCTGGTGGTGGAGATGATCAACATCCGCCTGCGCGGCCACCAGGAGCGGGCCAAGTAAACCGCGACCTGTCGAGAGATGGCCAAACAAAAAGCGCGACCCAGGGTCGCGCTTTTTTATTGCCCCGCCAACGGGGCGCCTTGGGCTCAGAGGGCGTTGCGAGCGGCCACGGCGTCCGCCAGGTTGCGCAGCAGCACCTCGGTATCGGCCCAGCCGATGCAGGCGTCGGTGATGCTCTGGCCGAAGGTGAGCTCGCACCCGTCCACCAGATCCTGACGCCCTTCCACCAGGTGACTCTCCACCATGACGCCGAACACCGCCTTGCTGCCGGCACGCAGCTGACCGGCCACGTCCTCGGCCACCAGCATCTGGTTCTTGAACTGCTTGCTGCTGTTGGCGTGGCTGAAGTCGATCATCACTTTCTGGGGCAGACCGGCCTTGTCCAGACCACTCACCACCTCATCCACGTGACGGGCGCTGTAGTTGGGCTCGCGGCCACCACGCAGGATGATGTGACAGTCCGGGTTGCCAGCGGTCGAGACGATGGCGGAGTGCCCGTACTTGGTCACCGACAGGAAGTGGTGCGGGGCGCTGGCGGCGCCGATGGCGTCGATGGCCACTTTGATGGTGCCGTCGGTGCCGTTCTTGAAGCCCACCGGGCAGGAGAGACCGGAGGCCAGCTCGCGGTGTACCTGGGATTCGGTGGTACGGGCGCCGATGGCACCCCAGCTCATCAGATCCGCCACGTATTGCGGGGTGATCATGTCGAGGAACTCGGAGGCGGTCGGCAGCCCCATGTCGTTGAGATCCAGCAAGAGCTTGCGACCCAGGCGCAGGCCGTCGTTGATCTGGCAGCTGTTGTCGAGGTAGGGGTCGTTGATCAGCCCCTTCCAGCCCACTGTGGTACGGGGTTTTTCGAAGTAGACCCGCATCACGATCTCCAGCTGATCTTTCAGCTCGTCGCGCAGCACCTTGAGGCGTTTGCCGTATTCCAGGGCGGCGACCGGATCGTGGATGGAGCAGGGGCCGATCACCACCAGCAGGCGATCATCGTCGCCGGCCAGGATGTTGTGGATGGCCTGACGGGATTCAAACACGGTGGCCGAGGCGGTGTCGGTCGCCGGAAACTTCTCAAGCACCGCAACCGGGGGCAATAACTCTTTGATTTCACTGATACGAACGTCGTCGGTTTGATGCTGCATGACCAAGTTTCCTGCTAGATGACTGCGATAAAGAGATCTCAATCTAGCCCTGTGCCGGGTCGGTGTAAATAGAAAATTACATTCTTCGGCAAGGAATTTTATTATCGCACCTTGCAAGTTTGCATAATGCTGCTAGGAGGCATGAAAAAAGCGGGGGGCAGAGATGAAAAGGCCCGCACGAAGCGGGCCGAAAGGGCTCAGGCCTGACTGACGCTGGCCAGCTTGTCGAAGTAGTCCGGGAAGGTCTTGGAGGTGCAACCCGGATCATTGATGGTGACAGGCGTATCGGAGAGCGCCACCAGGGAGAAGCACATGGCGATGCGGTGATCGTTGTAGGTGTCGATGGCCGCGTGGGTCAGCTGTGCGGGCGGGATCACGGTGATGAAGTCGTGCCCCTCCTCCACTTCCACGCCCAGCTTGCGCAGCTCGGTCGCCATGGCGTGCAGGCGGTCGGTCTCCTTCACCCGCCAGTTGTAGATGTTGCGGATGGTGGTGGTGCCCTCGGCAAACAGCGCCGTGGTGGCGATGGTCATGGCCGCATCCGGGATGTGGTTCATGTCCATGTCGATGCCCTTGAGCGGCCCCTGCTCGGCCTCGATGAAGTCATCGCCCCAGGTGATACGGGCCCCCATCTTCTCCAGTACGTCGGCGAAGTGGATGTCCCCCTGGATGCTGTGCTTGCCGATGCCGGTAACCCGCACCTTGCCCTTGATGGCACCCGCCGCGAGGAAGTAGGAGGCGCTGGAGGCATCCCCTTCCACCAGGAAGTCCCCCGGGCTGACATAGGTCTGGTTGCCCTTGATGTAGAACACCTTGTAGTCGTCGTGCTCGATGACCACCCCGAACTGCTTCATGATGTGCAGGGTGATGTCGATGTAGGGCTTGGAGACCAGCTCCCCCTTGATGTGGATGCGGGTGTCGCCGGCCGCCATGGGGGCCGCCATCAAAAACGCCGTCAGGAACTGGCTGGAGACGGAGCCGTCGATGTGGACATCGCCACCCCAGAGCCCCTTGGCATCCACCACCAGGGGCGGATAGCCATCTTTCTTCAGGTACTGGATGTGGGCACCCGCTTCGCGCAGGGCATCCACCAGGTGGCCGATGGGGCGCTCTTCCATGCGCGGCTCGCCGCCCAGGGTGTACTCGCCGGAGCCCAGGCACAGGGCGGCGCACAGGGGGCGCATGGCAGTACCGGCATTGCCGAGGAACAGGTTGACCGGTGCCGAGACCGCGAAGCTGCGACCCAGACCGTGCACGGTGCACTCGGTCTTGTCGGCGGAGAGCTTGTACTTGACGCCGAGCTGGGTCAGCGCCGCCAGCATGTGGCGGATGTCATCGCTGTCGAGCAGGTTGGTCAGCCGGGTGGTGCCCCGGGCCAGGGCCGCCAGCAGCAGGGCCCGGTTAGAGACACTCTTGGAGCCGGGCAGATTGACCACCCCGGCCACGCTAGAAATGGGTTCCAAACGCAACGAATTCATAGACTTCCTGTTCGATCTCAATTAAATCACCTGACCGGACGTTAACAGCCCGCGTCCCCCGCGGCAAGTTCGACAGTGGCACGACCGCGGGAGAGGGCAGCCTGGGTCAGGATGGGTCTGAAAAACAGACGCCGGGGAGTCCCCGGCGTCTGGCAATGGGGAGGCACGCCTCAACCGTGGCGTTTGGCAAAGTCATCCATAAAGCTGACCAGGGCCTTGACCCCTTCCAGGGGCATGGCGTTGTAGAGGCTGGCGCGCATGCCACCGACGATGCGGTGTCCCTTGAGGGCCAGCAGACCGGCCGCTTCCGACTCCGCCAGGAACAGCTTGTCCAGGGCCTCGTTCTTCAGCTGGAAGGGCACGTTCATGCGGGAGCGGCAGGCCACATCCACCTTGTTGCCATAGAAGCTCGACTGATCGAGGTAGCCGTAGAGGAAGTCGGCCTTCTCCTTGTTGCGTGCTTCCATCGCCGCCAGGCCACCCTGCTCCTTGAGCCACTCGAACACCAGACCGGCCAGGTACCAGGCGTAGGTGGGGGGCGTGTTGAACATGGAGTCGTTCTTGGCGGTGAGCTGGTAGTCGAAGATGGACGGCACATCGGCGCGGGCCTGGTTCAGCAGGTCATCGCGCACGATGGCGATGGCCAGACCAGAGGGGCCTATGTTCTTCTGGGCACCGGCGTAGAGGATGCCGAAGCGGCTCACGTCGAGGGGACGGGAGAGGATGGTGGAGGAGAGATCCGCCACCAGGGGCACATCGCCGGTGGCCGGGATGTCGAACATCTCGATGCCATCGATGGTTTCGTTCGGGCAGTAGTGCACATAGGCGGCATCGGCGCGAAACGCCGGCGTCGGCAGCAGGTGGGAGACCCCCTGCTCGTTCTTGGCCACCCCCTGGAAGGTCTGGATGTCACCGTATTTCTGGGCTTCATCCACGGCGCTCTGGGCCCAGACGCCGGTCACCAGGTAATCCGCCTTCTTGTTGGCGCCACCCAGCAGGTTCATGGGCACGGCGGAGAACTGGCCGCGGCCACCGCCGTGCATGAAGAGCACCTTGTAGTTGTCCGGCACCGCCAGCAGGTCGCGCAGGTCCGCTTCGGCCTTCTCGGCGACCGCCATATAGGGCTTGCCGCGATGGGAAAGCTCCATGACCGAGGCTCCCAGCCCCTGGAAATTACAAAATTCGCGCTGGGCGCGCTCCATGACTTCAACCGGCAACATGGCGGGGCCGGCGCAGAAGTTGTAAATCTGTTTGCTCATGACGCTTTCCGTGAATGGATGTGTGTGATCGGTGACTCGAACGTTTTTACACGACAGTCCCCCGTGGGGGCAAAGGCTTTTTGGGATCCAGCGCAACCTTTTGCCCTGGTGCCACCGGGCACCCATCAGACAAAAGCCCTGAACGGGCCAGGGCTTGCAGAGAATATGCATGGAAACGGGGGCAAGACAGCACGGACGGCTTTCTTCGCCCCTTTGTGGCAAATTTACAGCTTGGCGGTGAGCTCCGGCAGCAGGGTGAAGAGATCCCCCACCAGACCGTAGTCCGCCACCTGGAAGATGGGGGCCTCCGCGTCCTTGTTGATGGCGACGATCACCTTGGACTCCTTCATCCCCGCCAGATGCTGGATGGCGCCCGAGATGCCCACCGCGATGTAGAGCTCGGGGGCCACCACCTTGCCGGTCTGCCCCACCTGCAGGTCGTTGGAGACATAACCGGCATCCACGGCGGCCCGCGATGCCCCGACGGCAGCCCCCAGCTTGTCCGCCAGGGCGTCGATGAGGGCAAAGTGCTCTTTCGAGCCGAGCGCCCGCCCGCCGGAGACCACCACCCGGGCCGCCCCGAGCTCGGGTCTGGCGGAGCGCACCGCACACCGCTCGATGAGCCGGGTACGGCAGCGCACCTCGGCCACCGGCAGCGATTCCATCACGGCACGCTCCTCCCCGGACCCGGCCTTGGCGAACGCGGTAGGCCGCACGGTGAGCACCTTGATGGGGGCGCTGCTTGCCACCCGGGCGATGGCGTTGCCCGCATAGATGGGACGCAGGAAAGTGTCGGGCCCCTCGATGCCGGTCACCTCGGCGATCATCTCCACCCCAAGCCTGGCCGCCACTCGCGGCAGCAGATCCTTGCCCTGGCTGCTGGCCGCCATCAGGCAGTGCTGGTAGTCCCTGGCCACCTCGGCGAGCAGTCTGTCGACCCCGTCGTTGAGCCCCTCCGCCAGCATGGGATGTTCTGCCAGCAGCACCCGGTTTACTCCCGTGAGGGCGGCGGCCTGCTCCCCCGCCTCCATCAGCCCCTGCCCCAGCAGCAAGAGATGCACCTCGCCCCCCAGGCGCCCCGCCGCCGTGACCAGCTGGGCCAGGTTGTCGGCGATCCGCCCCTGATGATGTTCCGCAATCACAAGTACGCTCATGGCAGCACCTTCATGTCATCCATTGATCCCTTGCTCCCCGGGGCCGCTGCCCCATGCATGGCGCTCACGCCTGCGGGAGGCATCCCTCTCATGCCCCTGCCCATCAGAGCACCCGGGCTTCGTGCTTGAGCTTGTCCAGCAGCTCGTCCACCGAGCCCACCCTGATGCCGGCGCTGCGCACCGGCGGCGCCATCACTCCGAGCTGCCGTGTCTGGCCGGCCGGCACTACCCCGAGGGCGGCGAACGGCTGGCTCTCCAGCGGCTTGCGCTTGGCCTTCATGATGTTGGGGAGGGAGGCGAAGCGCGGCTCGTTGAGGCGCAAGTCCACGGTCACCACGGCGGGCAGCGCCATCCCGAGGGTCTCGAGGCCACCGTCTATCTCGCGGGTCACCTGCAATTCCCCCTCCACCAGCCTGATGGCGGAAGCGAAGGTGGCAAGCGGCCAGTCATTGAGGGCGGCGAGCATCTGCCCTACCTGGTTGTTGTCCGAATCGATGGACTGTTTGCCGAGCAGCACCAGATCGGGCTGCTCCTGCCCGCACACCGTTTGCAGGGCCCGGGCCACGGTGAGCGGAGTCAGGGTCTCGTCGGTGACATAGTGCAGCGCCCGATCCGCCCCCAGCGCCAGGGCATGGCGCAACTGCTCGGCCGCCGCCTCGGGGCCGAAGGTCACCACCACCAGCTCGGATGCCACGCCGGCTTCCCGCAGCCTGACCCCCTCCTCCACCGCGATTTCACAAAACGGGTTGATGCCCATCTTCACATTGGCGAGCTCCACATCGGAGCCATCCCCCTTGACCCGGATCCTGACGTTGTAATCAACGACCCGTTTGACTGCGACCAGCAGCTTCATGGCGGTCATCCCTCATACCTGTTGTGTGGATCCACCTTGTCGTCACTCACTTTTCTGCTGACAAAGTGGTTTACGTTTACGTAAACTACCAACACTACCCTAGGCCAAGTCGAGCACAGAGGCAAGATGGAACGCGAAGCAATGGAATTTGATGTCGTCATCGTCGGTGGCGGCCCGGCAGGCCTGAGCGCCGCCATCGCATTGAAGCAGCAGGCCCCGGCCCTCTCGGTCTGCCTGCTGGAGAAGGGGGCCGAGATCGGCGCCCACCTGATCTCCGGCGCCCTGCTCGATCCCGTCGCCCTCAGGGAGCTGCTGCCAGAGAGCTGGCAGGAGGCCCCCCTCGGCGTGCCGGTGACGGATGATCAGGTCCATCTGCTGCAAAGCGACAGCCGCTCCCTGCAGCTGCCCCACTGGGCGGTGCCACCCCGCATGCACAACGACGGCAGCCACATCATCAGCCTCGGCACCCTCTGCCGCTGGCTCGGCAAGCAGGCCGAGGCCCTCGGTGTCGAGATCTACCCGGGCTTTGCGGCGAGCACCCTCATCGTGGAGGAGGGCCGGGTACGCGGGGTGGTGACCGGCGATCTTGGCCTCGACAAGGAGGGCAACCCCAAGCCGGATCACGTGCCCGGCATGGCCCTGTATGGCCGCTATACCCTGTTTGCCGAAGGGGCGCGCGGCCACCTCGGCAAACAGCTGATCGCCCGATTCCATCTGGAAAATAGCGCCCAGCCGCAGCATTACGCCATCGGCTTCAAGGAGGTGTGGCAGGTGCCTGTGGGGCAATCCCATCCTGGGCGGGTGCTCCATGGCAGCGGCTGGCCCCTTGGTGAGGGAAAGGGCAACAAGAGTCAGGGGGGCTTCTATCTCTATCATCTGGCCCAGGATCAGGTGGCGGTCGGCCTTATCGTCGATCTCAACTACCAGAATCCCTGGCTCAGCCCCTTTGACGAATTCCAGCGTCTCAAGCACCACCCCCTCATCGCGGCAACGTTGCAGGGGGGTGAGCGCATCAGCTACGGCGCGCGGGCCATCACCAAGGGGGGCTGGCACTCATTGCCGCGCATGCACTTTCCCGGCGGTCTGCTCATCGGTTGTGACGCGGGCACCCTCGACTTCTCCCGCATCAAGGGGATCCACACCGCCATGAAGTCCGGCATGGTGGCGGCCGCGACGGTCGCCATGGCACTGCGAGGAGGGGATGAAGGGGGACGGGATCTGGCCGAGTTTCAGGACGCGCTGCTGCAAAGCTGGCTGACCCGGGAACTGAAGAGGGCCCGCAACGTCGGGGCCGCCCTGCACCGCTTCGGCCCCTGGCTCGGCGGCGCTTTCAACTGGCTGGAGCAGCGACTCTTTGCCTTGACCTCTCCTTTTACTCTGCTGGACAAGGAACCGGATTACCGCCAGCTGCGCCTGGCCAGCCGTTGCCAGCCCATCGACTACCCCAAACCCGACGGCAAGCTCAGCTTCGACAAGCTCTCTTCCGTCTATCTGGCCAGCACCAGCCACGACGAGGATCAACCCTGTCACCTGACCCTTCAGGACGCGCGCATTCCGGTCGAGGTCAACCTGCCCACCTGGGCCGAACCCGCCCAGCGCTACTGCCCGGCGGGGGTGTTCGAGATCCTTGATGGGGATACCCTGCCAAGGCTGCAGATCAACGCCGCCAACTGCATTCACTGCAAAACCTGCGACATCAAGGATCCCAGCCAGAATATCGTCTGGACGCCGCCCCAGGGTGGCTCGGGCCCCAACTACCCCAATCTGTAACAGGCTTGCCCACGCACACCAGAGCAGATAACAAGGAGACGCAGCCCCGGAACACCGCACGGAGACCGTTTCCTGCGCTTGGCCGGGGACTGTCGCAGGGCGACCATAAACCCGCCATTCCCGCCGGTGAGCTCGGGCCCTCCCCCACTCCAGGGCGAACAAAGGAGGCGACGCCGGGATCACCCGCATCAGGGTCGCCACGGCTGATCCGACCTCGCCGATTTTTTGAGCGAACAGGCTGAACCCCTGATGAATAGGCCCTGACAAGCGGGTCCCGCCCCTGTATAGTTCGCCGCATTCAGGTTGTCCATCGGCCTCGTTATGCTATTTCATGGGATCGCTTTCCGTGCGATCTAAGGCCGCATGAACCTGTGCAACCATCCCTGATTACCCATGACTTCTTAAGGGGGGACAGATGATCACCGCCTACATTCTCAACAACAAGGTGCTGGACATAGTCACGCTCGGGCCGGATGACATCGTTCCCGACAACACCGTCTGGCTGGATGCCTACAAGCCGGACACAGCGGAGCGAGAATGGTTGACGGGCCTGTTCCTGGAGGAGGTGCCTGACAAGGAGGAGCTCGATGACATCGAGGCATCCGCCCGCTTCTACTGGGACACCGACGGTCTGCACATCCACTCCCTGTTTCCCCAGCGCATCGGTCGCGACACCAAGGGTGTGCACGTCTCCTTTACCCTGCGCAACAACCTGCTGATCAGCATCCGCGAGGATGACATCGGCCTGGTGCGTCTGCTGCGCCACTACATGCGCCAGGACAGGCTGGAGGTCGAAGACGCCCTCGACATCCTGCTGGAGGTGCAGAACCTCAAGGTGGAGTACCTCTCAGACCTGATCGAGGATGGCTACAAGACCCTGGAGAACACCGCCGATCAGATCTTCGAGCCGGACCAGATCAACCCCATGCTCAAGGAGCTGATGGCCCAGGAAGAGGCCAACGGCCAGATCCGTCTCTCCCTGCACGATACCCGCCGCGCCCTGCGCTTCCTCAAACGCAGTCTGCGCCAGCGCATGACGGGGGAGCAGAACAAGTGGATCGACGAGATGCTGCACGACGTGGAATCCCTGCTGCCCCATACCCAGTTCCTGTTCGACAAGATCAACTTCCAGCTGGAGGCCTCTATGGGGGTGACCAATCTGGAGCAGAACAAGGTGATCAAGATCTTCTCGGTAGCCGCGGTGATCTTCCTGCCGCCGACGCTCATCGCCAGCATCTACGGCATGAACTTCGGTCGCATGCCGGAGCTCGCCTGGGAATACGGCTATCCCCTCTCCCTGGTGCTGATGGTGATGTCATCGCTGGGCACCGGTCTCTTCTTCAAGCGAAAAGGCTGGCTGTGACGCCGGAACCCGGCAACTAAAGACTGCGGATTGGGGGGCATGGCCCCCCGATTAATTCCCGGCCGTTGCCGGCCTTGCAATGACCTGCCCTGTGCCCCATATCCCCTTCATCACTCGCACTGCATGAATGGATACCGGGCCACTATGACCCTCTACCCCGAACACCGTTACGACGATCACGGCCAGTTGCGCCCCCCGCTCTGGTTCTGGCCCATCGCCCTCTTGCTGACCCGCTCGGTCTGGCTGTTTCTGATGGCGGGGGTCACCCGGGAGAGTGGCAGCGCCATCCTGACCCTCTTCTACCCGGACAAGCTCACCCTCTATATCAGCCTGCTGACGGACGTGCCCGCCATGCTGGCGCTGCTCGCCTGCGGCGGCACCCATCGCCAGACCCACAGTGCCAGAGCCTGGCTCAGACGCCACAGCCGCGCTCTGCTGCTTTGCTCCACCGCGAGCGGCCTGGTGATGCAACTGCACAGCCTCAATCTGCAGCAGTGGTCGTTCAACTGGCCCACCGCCCTGGTGCTCATCGCCAGCCTCTGGGCGCTCTGGTATCTGCTGAGAAGCCGCCAGTTGCGGGATTACGCTCTGGATCAGCCCCACTGACAGGCTGGTTCACTGGCGCGTGACCCGGATCTGCAGAGTCTGGCGTTCGCTGCCGCTGGCCCCGCCCATGCCTGATGGATTGGCGATCGCGGCCTCCCGGCTGCCTTGGGTTGTGGAAAGCTCCCCCACCGTCAGCCACTGGCCCGGGGCGCCGCTCACCTCGGTGGCACTCTGGCCGGTGTGTATGTTGCCTCGCTCCACTCTTACCTGTTCACTGCTGAGGGCCACCTGCACCCTGTCCCCTATCAGGGTCGCGGTGGCGTAGAGACCGTTCATCAGCGGCATCATGCCCACCACCCTTCCCCCCTGCCACTGGTAAAAGGTGACCGGCTGATAGGACCCCATCTGCAACAACACGGGCCGCCCGGAGAGGCCACGCACCTGCCAGTTGTCACTCTGGCTGCGTTCATAGTGCCGGGCATTCCCCTCCAGCAGCCACTGCCGTTTGGCATCCAGGCCCAGCCCCACTCCGGCCTGCTGACTGCTGGAGGCGCCATCCACCCGCCACTCGATGAGCAGGCTTTGGGGCGGCTGGTTCACTTGCGCCAGGGTACGCTCGGCCTCCTGCAACTGGGCGGGGGTTCCGCTCAGTACCAGCTGGTTGCCCATGGCGCTCACCCCGAGATCCGGGTAGATCTCCTTGAGCGTCTGCACCGCGGCATCCGCCTCGAATACCGGTATGACCTTCACTTCGGCCCTCAGGGGCAATGCCAGCAACAGGCAGCACCCAAGCCCCCAATACCCTGATCCAGCGCGCATCTTCTCCTCCCGGCGTTCACCGCCACCCTCTCGCTTCCTGCCATCATGGTCCATGGCGCCCCGATTGCAACGGGCCTGGTATGCAACCCCATACAGAGGCACCTGATAAAGACTCGTTAAGATACCAATCAATACAAATAAAAATGGTTATCATTTGTTGTCACAACAAAAACCCTCGGATACAATTCGGACTCATTTTTTCGAGTCAGCCTCTGATGAAGCCAGAATCCGTCGCATCCACCCCTGCCGCCATCCACCTTGCGCTGCTCATCAACATGCTCTCCATGGGCTGCATGATGATGGTGATGCCCCTTGGCCCGGAACTGGTAACCCGCCTGGGGATGCTGCCGGAGCAGACAGGTTACTTCAGCGGCGGCGCCACCCTGGGAGCCGCCCTGCTGGGCCTCCTGGCCGCCCCCTGGCTCGATCGGGTCAACCGCAAACCCGCCCTGCTGGTACTGCTGGTCCTGCGCTTCCTGCTCTTGATGGCTTGCGCCCTGGCCGAGGATAGCCAGACCCTGCTGCTGCTCTTTATCCTGTCCGGCTGCGTCGCCGGCCCCCTTGGGGCCATCCTGATGGCGGCGGTGCTGGATCTGGTACCGCCCGCCGAGCGGGGCCGCCGTCTCGCCTACGTGGGCATGGCGTTTTCCCTGGCCGCCATTCTGATCGTGCCCGCGGCCCTCGTGCTGGCCCAGTGGTCTGGCTGGCAGAGCCCCTTCCTCTTGTTTGGTGCTGGCGGCCTGCTGCTGGCCCTGCTGTGTGCCATCTGGCTGCCGTCCCTGCCGGTCAACCGGGCCCCGGCAGGCCAGGGGATGCGCCAGTTGCTGGGGTCACCGCTCTGCCAGGGAGCCCTCTTCATCCTCTGCCTGCAGATGTTCGGCCACTTCCTGCTCATTCCGCACTTTGCCAACTACTTCCAGTTCAACCTGGGTTTCCCGCGCGAGCAGATCGCCAGCCTCTATCTGTGCGGCGGCCTTGCCAGCATGGCCACTATGCGCCTGTGCGGCGGCTGGATCGATCAGGGCCGCGCCCAGGGCGCCATCCTGCTCACCAGCCTGGCCCTGGCCCTGATCACCCTGGTGGGCTTTGCCTTGCCGGCAGGCCTGCCTCTCTATCTGCTGTTCACCCTCTTCATGGCCCTGAGCTCCGCCCGTGCCAGCACCACCCTCGCGGTCACGGCGGCCATTCCGGCCCCCCATCAGCGCGCCGCCTTCATGTCTTTCCAGGGCTCGGTCACCAATGTGGCGGCGGGCCTAGGCAGCCTGTTCTCCGCCAGATATCTGGTCTCCGACGAGGGGGGCGCCCTGCACGGTTTCCCCACCCTGGCCTGGATCAACATTGCATGCACCCTGGTGGCCTGCGCCGGTGTCTGGTTCCTCATCCGGGGCCTGAAGAGCACAAGAGATAACAATAATCCTGCCTCTGGCACCGCCAGACAAGGAAGTCAGTGAGCACCGGATCAGAAGAATCCGGACCCCATAACCTCAGTTATATCCATGGAGTTTTTGACAATGCAGTTGCAGCACGGCCTCTTTAAACTGAACCCCATTCTGCTCTCCCTTGGTCTGCTGGCCGTACCGGGCCTGGCCCAGGCCGAGTCCGTCAAGGCCAACGAGACGGTGGTGGTCACCGCCACCCAGACCAAGCACACCGAGCTGACCGCCCCGGCCAGCGTCTCCGTGGTCACCCGCGCCGATCTGGACAAGATGAACGTCAACAACATCGGCGATGCCCTCAAGCACGTGCCCGGTGTCAACATCATCGGCACCAACCCCACGGGTCGCAACGAGATCAAGATCCGCGGCATGGGCGGTGACTACACCCTGCTGCTGGTCAACGGCAAGCGGGTCAACGCCCGCGAGACCCTGGGCAGCTCCTTTGGCAACGACTTCGACTTAAGCTCCATCCCCATGGCCGCCATCGAGCGCATCGAGGTGATCCGCGGTCCCGTCTCCTCCCTGTACGGGGCCGATGCCCTCGGCGGCGTGGTCAACGTGATCCTGCGCCAGGCCAAGGAGAACACCGAAGCGGCCGTCGGCTACACCCACACCATGCCCACCAAGGGGGATGGCGGGGATGCCAACCAGGGTAGCGCCTTCGTCTCCGGCGCCCTGATCGACAACAAGCTGCTGGGCAGCGTGGTGGTGGAAGGCTATCAGCGGGATCGCTGGAAGAGCGAGCAGTCCAACAACCCGGATGCCGACGCCCTGGAGAAACGGGAAGTGGTCAACGTGCTCTCCAGCCTGAAGTGGCTGGTGGCCGACAACCAGGACATCGACTTCGATCTGGGTTACAACCAGAACGACATGGACAGCTACTTCAACAACGTGCCCCGTGCCCCGACCGCACCGGCTACCCCCCACAACGTGCAGAAACTCGATCGCCTGAGCCTGGGGCTGACCCACAACGGCCGTTGGGAACACTTCGACAGCCGCGCTCGTTACTACTTCGAGCAGACCGATCTGATGGATGACTCCCAGCTCAACGGTGGCGCAGCCGACATCACCCAGACCAACAACACGGTGGATGGCCAGTTGAGCGGCTACCTCGGGGATCACCTGCTGACCTCGGGTGCAGAGTTCCGCAAGACCGAGCTGGAGCACAGCCGCAGCATCCAGAACGGCAGCGTGGATGCGAGCCAGAGCGCTCTCTACCTGCAAGACGAGTTCGGCTTTGGGGATCTGGCCCTGACGCTCTCCGGCCGTCTGGATCACCACGAGACCTATGGCAACGAGTTCAGCCCCCGTGCCTACGCCCTCTACTCCCTGAGTGACGAGTGGGTGATCAAGGGCGGCGCCGGCAAGGCGTTCAAGGCCCCGACCCTGGCCCAGTCCAGCGAAGGGTTCGCCACCACCGCCTGCCGCGGCGCCTGCAAGGTGATAGGCAACCCGGATCTGAAGCCGGAAACCTCCGTCAGCTACGAGCTTGGCACCGCCTACAACGCCGATCGCTTCGGCGCAGGGGTGACCGGCTTCCACAACGAGATCGAGGATCTGATCCAGAGCGATCAGTGGGGCCCGGGCTACCGTCCGACCGTCATGACCTACCTCAACGTCAAGAAGGCCCGCATCAAGGGGCTGGAGCTGACCGGCTGGTTCGACGTGCTGGACAACGTGCAGCTGACCGGCAACCTGACCCTGCTGGAATCCGAAGACAAGAGCACGGGTGACGATCTGGCCAAGACCCCGGATCACACCGGCAACATCGGCCTGGACTGGAAGGCGAGCGACGTGGTCAGCGCCAACCTGGCCTGGCAGTATGTCGGCAGCCAGGTGATCAAGGTGCCGGCCCGCAACGCCCAGGCATTCACCTCCAAGCACTACCAGACCCTGGACGTGAACACCAAGTGGACCGTCACGCCGGCCCTGGACTTCAAGCTCGGCATCACCAACCTCACCAACACCCAGCGTGACGAGGTGGCGACCGACGCCGACTTCATCCTGGAAGGTCGCACCGTCTACGCAGGGGTCGATTACAAGCTGTAATCCATCCTGTATGCGGGAGCCCCGGTCGCGGGGCTCCCTTTTTGCGTTTCTGCCTCCCCGAATTCAAGGAGTCATTGAGTGCTCAGATACCAAGCTCGGCTGTTCTGGCTCGGCGTGCTGCTCCTCTTCCTGCTGATTTGTCTGTCACTGGCCACCGGGGCCGGTGTCTATGGTGGCCGCGAGGTCGCCGGTTTCCTGATGGGCGATCCCGCCTTCGTGGCCGATGAAAAGCTCGCCATGATAGTCCATACCCTGCGCCTGCCCCGTACCCTGGCAGCCCTGGTGGTGGGGGCGTCACTCTCCCTGGCGGCTTCCATGCTGCAAAGTGCCACCCGCAACCCTCTGGCCGAACCCGGCCTGCTCGGGGTCAATGCCGGCGCCGTCTTTGCTCTGGTGATCGGCCTCACCTGGTTTGGCGTCGAATCCGCCTACGGGTATCTGCTCTGGTCCGGCATGGGGGCCCTGCTCGGCAACCTCATCGTGCTGGGCCTCGGCCTCATGGTGGGGCGCTCCAACCCCCTCAAGCTCATCCTGGTAGGGGTCGCCCTCTCCGCCACCTTCGGCGGTCTTTCCAACTTCCTGCTGCTCTCCAACCGGGTGGTGCTGGAGCAGTTCCGCTTCTGGAACTTAGGGTCCCTTGCCGCCTCCAGTCTGGAAGCGGTACTCACCGTGGTCCCCTTCGCCCTGGCCGCCCTGCTGCTGACCCTGGCGCTCTGTCGCCCTCTCACCCTGATGCAGATGGGGGATCACCAGTCCAGGGCCCTCGGCATCCGCCCCACCCGGGTGCGGATCGGCGTGCTCTTGGCCGCAACGCTCTTCACCGCCTGCGCCATCGCCATCGCCGGTCCCATCGGCTTTGTCGGCTTCCTCGCCGCCTACTGCGCCCGCCTGGTGGAGCCGGTTCGCCTCGCCATCCAGGTGCGCTTCTCTGCCCTGTTCGGGGTGCTCTTTCTGCTCGGTGCCGATGTGCTGGCCCGCTGGCTTATCCAGCCCTACGAGCTGCCCAACGGCGTCATTCTGGCGCTCATCGGGGCGCCCGTGCTCATCCTGGTGGTGCGCAGCGGCGGCTTCCGCTCCCTGCTGGCCGTCAAATAAGGTGCCACGCCCATGAAGAACTCTCTCTCACTCCCGAGCGGCACCCTCTGCCTTCGCCTTGGCAGCCGCACCCTGTTGCTGCACCGCCGCGCCTGGCTCATCACCCTGGGGCTCCTGGTCGCCCTCACCCTGCTCTCCCTGCTGGCCCTCACCCTGGGTTCCGGCAAGATCACCATGATGGGGGTGATCCAGACCCTGCTCGGGGAGGGAAGCCGACTCGATCAGGTGACCGTCTTCAAAATCCGCCTGCCGCGCCTGTTGGCGGTGCTGGTGGCCGGCGCCGCCATGGGACTCTCGGGCTGCCTGGTGCAGACCCTGGTGCGAAACCGCCTCGCCACCCCGGACATGATCGGGGTCAACGAGGGGGCATCCCTGGCCATCATCATCTTCTCCCTCTATCTGACGCTGGGCACCTGGCCCTGGTGGGCCGCCCCCTTCGGCGCCCTGTTTGCCGCCGCCGTGCTCTATGCCCTGTGCAACAAGCCGGGGGAGCAGGGCTACCTGTTCGTGGTGATCGGCATCGGGGTCTCGGAGCTGATGAACGCCCTCGGCCAGTTCGTCATGTCCACCCAGTCCCTGGTGCACCTCACCAGCCTCTATCTGTGGAACATGGGCAACTTCGTCGGTCAGGGCTATGGCACCCTGCTACCGGTGAGCCTGCTGCTCCTGCTCATCTGTCCCTGGACCGTCTGTCTCTCCCGCTCCCTCGGCGTGCTGCGCCTGGGACCGGTGACGGCCAGCACCCTCGGGGTCAACGTGAACCGGGTCCAGCTCGGGGTGCTGGCCCAGGCCATCATCGTCGCAGCCCTTGGCACCGCCATCGGCGGCCCCGTGGTCTTCATTGCCATGGCGGCCCCCATCCTTGCCTCCTGGCTCAGCCGGGATCGCATCGTGCCGCTCTGGATTGCCGCCCTGTGCGGCGCCCTGATGCTGCTCGCCAGTGACACCCTGGTGCGGGTGCTGGCCAGCCCCCACGAAGTGGCTACCGGCATCATGACCCGCATTCTCGGCGGCCTGCTGCTGCTCTTCATCCTGCTCAAAGATCGCCAGAAGGCCGACTGACCATGGCATTCATCCATTTTCAATACAGACCGAGGGCCGCCCGATGACGCTCACCGTGAACCGACTCCAGTTCGGCTACCCGCAAAAGACCATCTTCAAGGAGATATCCTTCTCCCTCCCCCGGGGCAAACTGGTGGGGATCGTCGGCCCCAACGGCGGCGGCAAATCCACGCTGCTCAAGCTCCTTGCGGGACAGGAGCAGCCCCGGTCCGGGGAGATCCTGCTCAAGGAGAAGCCACTCGGTGCCTATGGCGCCAAAGCCCTGGCTCGGGAACTCGCCTATCTGCCCCAACGTCCCCTGGTCCCCCCCGGTATCCTGGTGGAGCAGCTGGTGCAATATGGCCGCCATCCCCATCAGGGCTGGTTCAATCAGTGGAGCGAGGAAGATGCCCGCATGGTGGACTGGGCCCGGGAGCGGATGCAGCTCGATGCCATCTGGCACCAGAGCGCCAGTTCGCTGTCCGGCGGTCAGGCCCAGCGGGTGTGGCTCGCCATGGTGCTGGCACAGGATGCGGACATCATCTTGCTGGACGAGCCCACCAGCGCGCTGGACATCGGCCACCAGACCGAGGTGATGGAGGCCATCCATCGGGTCGCCGCCGAGGGCAAGACGGTGCTTATCGTCATCCACGATCTCGCCACCGCCGCCCGCTACTGCGACGAGCTGATTGCCCTGGGGGATGGCGCCATCCAGGCCATGGGCCCAGCCCGGGAGGTGGTGACCAAGCCCCTCATCGATCGCCTCTACCAGACCGATGTGGACATACTGCACGCCCCCGGCGACGGGGCCCCTGTCATCGTGCCCCGCCGACGCGCTGACGAAGTGCCTCGCCTGCGCGCCGACCATGGCGTGTCGGCCTGAGCCATACCCTGTGCCAGAGAAAGAACCCGCCTGATGGCGGTTTCTTTCTCTGGGCTTTGCGTTGGCGTTATCCGGGCGCTGGCATCGTGCTCACAGCAGCAAGACGGTGAGCACGCCCCCCGGCAGGGCTTGCCAGTGCAGGGTGCAGCGCCAGCCAGCTGGCAGGGTCGGTGTCAGCGGGCATTTGAGCTCCAGGGTGAGAGTCTGCGCCGTCATGGCGAGCCAGCGGGCATCGAGAAAGTCAAAGTAGCGCCCCACCCGGGAATAGAGCCCCTTGAAGAGGCTTTCCTTGGCGGAAAACACCAGGGTCAGTCCCTCTGCCAGGCTCAGCTGGGCGTCGTGAACCCCCGCCTCCAGCCGCCCCCACTCCTCCCCATCCATGATGCCGGGCCAGAGCTGCGCCCCTTGGTCGCCATCGAGCCAGGCCTCCAGATCCAGCCCGATTCCCTCCTGGCCCGGACGCACCGCACACAGGGCCACCCCCTCTCCCGCCAGCCGGCTGTGGCTGATGCTCCCCTCCACCCCTTCAGGCCAGAGTGGCTCCCGGGCAGCGCCGATGGCCACGCTGCATCCTGCAAGACCGAAGGGTCGCAGGGCCTCACGGGCTGCGAGACGCCCTGCCAGAAACTCCCCGAGGCGCCTGGGGGCAGCCCCCTGCAATGAAGCAGGCAGGATGATGCCCTGCGCCCCAAAGCACTCCGGCGAGAAGGCGGCGGGATCAAAACAGACCCGATGAAGAGGCAGCGTCTCAAGACCCGGCAGGCACAAGGTATCGAATTGACGGACAAAGGGTCCATCGAGTGAGGGACAACGAGGCAACATGAAAGGCTCCTGACAGGGGCCTGCGATGGTACCAAAGCAAGCCGAGGTCATGCCACAAATACAAATGACAATGCTTCTCACTTGCTTTGTGGTAGCATGTCCCCGCCCATTCGGGGCTGGCCGGGCGGCTCTCAGGCACTTTTCACAGACTCCGGCCCACCGATTTCACCCATAAGGATGTCACCATGAAGATCTTCTCCCCGCTGGCCACCTTGCTCATGCTGGCCAGCCTGACGGGCTTCCAGGCCCAGGCGGGCAGCCGCCAGGTCATCGATGCCAACGGCCAGTCCCAGAGCGTCCCCGATGCGCCCCGGCGGGTCGTCGTGTTGAGCGAACTCGATCTCGACAGCGCCCTGACTCTGGGGGTGCAGCCGGTAGGCACCGTCAATGGACGCGGCCAGTCCACCCTGCCCCGCTATCTGCTGGACAAGGCGGGCAAGGAGATCGCCGTGGTCGGGGATCTGGACAACCCCAATCTGGAGACCCTCATCGATCTGGAGCCGGACCTCATCCTCACCGGCCAGACCAAGCCCGAGCTCCTGGCCCTGCTCAAGGAGATCGCCCCTACCGTCGTCACCGGCAACTGGGGCGAGCCCTGGAAAACCGTGTTCGGTCGCAGCGCCGACGCGATGAACCGGGGGGCCGAGGCCAAGGCGTTCCTCACCCGGTATGAGGCCCGCCTGGCAGAGGCCCGCAGCAAGCTCGCCAAGCATCAGGGGGAGCAGATGAGCATAGTGCGCTGGAACCCCAAGGGGCCGAGCTACATGCACGGCGGCACCTTTGCCAGCAGCGTGGTCACCGAGATGGGGCTCACCCGACCGTCCCACCAGATTGGCGACAAGAGCCCCCACTCCCCGGCCCTGAGCCTCGAATCCCTCAACCTGCTGGACGGTGACTGGCTGGTGATCGGCACCCTCAGCACCAGCGGGGATGCGGTGGATGCCATGAAGCAGGCCGAGCAGACCCCGGCCTTCCAGCAGCTCGGCGCCATCAAGGGCAAGCGCTTCGGCGCCGTGGACGGGTCTCTCTGGACCTCCACCGGCGGCCCCCAGGCGGCCCTCAAGGTGATCGACGACGTCGAGCGCCTGCTCACCAAACCGGATGCCGCCCCCATCGCTCACTAAGCCCCCTCGGTTTACAGCCAACAAGAAGCCCGCATGATGCGGGCTTCTTTTTATCCATCGCTCTTACCATCCGGCAAGACAGCTTACTCATGCAAAGGCAACGCCTTTCTGTCGAGCTTGCCACTGCCGGTCTTGGGCAGGGCATCCAGCAAGAGGATCCGTGCCAGCACCCTGTTATTGAGGCATCGAGCCTGCAAGCCCTTTGTCACCCCGGTAATGGCAGCGCCTTTCTGTCGAGCTTGCCGCTGCCGGTCTTGGGCAGGGCATCCAGCAGGATGAGCCGCGCCGGCACCATGTAGTGCGGCAGCGTCGCCTGCAGCCCCTTGCGCAGGGCGAGGCGATTGAGAGTCACCCCGCTTTTCGCCTCCACGTAGCCCACCAGCATGGCATCGTCCCCCTCACCCACCAGACGCACCGCCGCCTCCTGCACCCCGGCCTGGCGGCGCAGCCCCGCCTCCACCTCCCCGAGCTCGATGCGAAAGCCCCGCAGCTTGACCTGATCGTCGCGCCGTCCCAGATAGAGGAAGCGGTCCGCCCCAAGGAGGCGCACCCGATCGCCGGTGCGATAGAGGCGGTGGGTGGCAAGGCGCAGGAAGGCCGCGCTGGTCAAGGCAGGCTTGCGCCAGTACCCCTCGCACAGGGCCGGGCTCTCGATGCAGAGCTCGCCGCACTCCCCCTCTGCCACCGGCTGCCCCGCCTCGTCCAGCACCCAGTGACGATAGCCGGGCAGGCTGTGGCTGATGGTGATCTGCCCGCCAACCGGCGGCCAGCGCACCTCGCTCACCAGCGACCAGACGGTGGCCTCGGTCGGCCCGTAGCAGTTCCACAGCCGCCGGGTGCGGGCACAGAGCTGCTCGGCCAACCCTGAGTCCAGCGCCTCGCCACCGCACAGGGCGGTGAGGGTATTGCGCCCCTGCCAGCCCGCCTTGAGCAGCATGCGCCAGCAGGCCGGGGTGGCCTGCAGCCAGTTGATGGAGGGGTCGGCCTCGAGCAGGGCCAGCATCCCCAGGGGATCCTTGTTGTGCTCACCGCCGGCCACCGTCAGCCGGCCACCGCCCCAGAGCGGCCCCAGCATCTCCAGCAGCGAGATGTCGAAGGCCGGGGTGGTGATGAAGAGCCAGTGGCAGCTAGGTGAAAGCCCGAGCCGCTCGCGGATCCCGTCGAGGAAGCAGAGCAGGGCCCGCCGGCTGATGACCACCCCCTTGGGCTCGCCGGTGGAACCCGAGGTAAACATCATGTAGGCAGCCAGGGCGTCATCCACCTGGGGCCAGGAGACGGGCCCTGCCGCTGCCGGGCCATCGAGGGTACGCAGCGGACAGCCGAAGGCGGGAGCCGGCCTGTCGCCGTCGCAGATCACCGCCGACAGGCGCGCCTGGCGTGCGATCCCCTGCAGCCGCTCCACCGGAAAGTCCGGCTCAAGGGGCACGAAGGTGAGACCGAGCCGCAGGCAGGCCAGCAGGCTGGCCACCAGATCGGGGCTGCGGGAGAGATAGAGGCCGACCCGCTCCCCCACCGCCAGCCCCTGCAATCGGGCGGCAATCTCGCCGACCCTGACATTGAGCGCGCCGTAGCTGAGCCACTGCTCATCTGATCCGCCCTCACTGATGCCCTCCCCGCCCATACGGATGGCGGGGGCCAGCGGACTGGCGGCCAGACAGGCGGCCAGCCGCGCACCCAGGTTGGCCGCCCCCTCACGGGGGGCGGGCCGGGTTTGCACGAGTTGAGCCTTATGCTTGATGGTCACCGTCATAGTGCGGCCTCCGTTTGGCGCACCAGCCAGTGCCGATAGAGCCGGCTGGGGGATGGATGGGCCTTGAGGGTCTGCAGGCTGAGCGGCGCCCGCTCCTGGCCAAACGCCTCGTTGAGGGCCGCCAGCAGGGCGAGCTGCTGCACCGAATCCACCCCGAGTTCACACAAGGTCTGCTGCCAGATGCCGGGCACGCCACACTGGCGCTCCCACAGAGCCACCAGCACGCGGGCCTCGGCCGGCGGCTGAGCCAGACCGGGCTCCGTCCTGGTGGCGACCACCTGCGGCATCACCGGGGGCAGTGCCGTCGCCACCACACTGGCCGGTTGGCTCAGATCCGCCTGCGCCAGCCAGCCGAGCTCGACCAGCCAGTCAGCCAGCACCGCCTCTGCCCGTGCCTCGGGGATCTGCTCGCCATCGAACTCGAGGCGCAGCTGGAGCGTCTCACCCCGGCTGCTGACCACCAAGGAGAGCGGCAGCTCCACCTTCTCCACCACGGTGCCAAAGCGTGGCACCAGCTGGTGAGGTTCGGGGGCGACAGGGGCCGCCGGTATGGGGTAGTTCTCGAACACGAACAGACTCTGAAACAGACGCGCCCGGCCTTTGGTCAGTGCCGCCAGCGACTGGGTGCCGTGCTCGTTGAGTGCCATCAGATCGGCCTGCAACCGGGCGATATGCTCGGCCAGGGTCAGCTCGGTGCGCCACGCCAGGGCCAACGGCAGGCTGTTGATATAGAGCCCGACGCTCGCGGTGATCCCCTCGATGGGGTAATCCCGGCCCGGGGTCACGTTGCCCACCAGAGTGACGGCATCGCCAGAGCGGCGTGCCAGCAGACGGTGCCAGGCATATTGGGCCAACAGGCCCGCGGTCACGCCAAGGTCGCGGGCACGATGGGCGAGCAGGGTCGCCACCTCGGCCGGCAACACCCTAGCGCACACCGCCGGTCGCTGCTGGGTATGGCGCCCGCTTGAGCCAGCGTCCAGCGTCACCCCGAACAGGCAGGCGAGATCGTTAGGCTTTGTTAGCAGCTCGCCACGCCCCTGCCAGTAAGCCTCGGCGCTGCGGGCTTGGCTGGCGATATGGTCGCCAAATTCGAGCCAGGCGGTATCCGGCTCGGCTTGTGGCAGCAGGCCGTTCATCAGCGCCTGATAGCCGCGATGCAGGGAGCCCAGCAACACGGGACCGCTCCAGCCATCCAGCACGCCGTGATGGGCGCTGAAGATCACCTTGTGGTGATCGGGGGCCAATTTGAAACAGGCAAGGCGCAGCAGGGGGGCCTGCTCCAGCGGGATCGGGCGGGCCAGATCCTGCTCGCGGTATGCCTGGACCCGTGTCTCTGCATTTCCCACCTCGGACAAGTCCTCATAGTGGAATGGCAACTCGGCGTGCTTGAGAATGCGCTGCAGCGCCACCCCGTCCGCCAGTACCAGTTCGCTGCGAAGGGCCGGCCAGCGGGCAATCTGCCCCTGCCAGGCCTGACGGTAGACCGCCACGTCCAGCGGCTGGTGATAGTCCATCTCGGTCTGCAGGTGATAGGCGTGATCCCGGGGCAGCAGCGCCCTGTGATGGAACATGCTCTGCTGAAGCGAGGTCATGGGCAGCAGGGTCTCCACCTCGCGCCCGGCCAGCACCCGATCGAGCCCAGCTTGCGAGAGGTCAAGCCCCGGGAAGTCGCTCGGGGTATGGCGCGGCGCCTTCAGGTTGCAGCAGTGCTCCACCAGCGCCGTCAGGTTGTCCGCCAGCCGCGCCATCAGAGCGTCGCTCCCTTGCTGGTTGAGGGCGCCCACCTGGCGCAGGGTGAGGCGGCCATCAAACACGCCCCCATGCAGACTGACCAGTTCCCGCGGCAGGTTGTCAGGGGACGTAGGTGCCCCCGGCGCCAGCGGCAGGGGCTGCCAGGGCTGAGCGGCCTCGCCCTGATGGCTGACCCCCAGGTAGTTGAAGACGATCAGGGCTTCGGGCAGTGCCCAACCACGGGGGTGGTGCAGTCGCAGGGCGTTGAAGCCCACCCCCTTGTCCGGCACGGCGCGCAGCTGTTCCTTGGTGGCGCACACCAGCGCATCCCACTCCTTGGCATCCGCCAGCGCCAGCGGGTAGGTGCTGGTGAACCAGCCCAGAGTACGGCTCACGTCCAGTTCAGCATCGATGGCCTCGCGGCCGTGTCCTTCCAGCATCACGCAGTGACGATTGCCGTAACCCAGCTCGCTCAGGGTACGGGTCAGGGCCGCCAGCAGCAGGTCGGGCACCCGGGTAAAGTAGGCCTGGTTGGCGGCGTCGATGAGCCGAGCCGTGGTCTCCTGACTCAGTTGCAGCAGGCTGGCGGTGGCACGGCCATCGGCGGCACGTTGCGCCGAGAGCAAGCCTGACTCGCAGCCCTCCCCCTGAGCCAGCCAGAAGCCAAGCTGATCCTCTTCCCGTTTGGCGTAGGCCGCCAGCCCCTCACCCCACTGGCGATAGCTGCTGCCCTTGGCGGGCAGCGGCTCGCCCCTGCTCACCCGTGCCAGATCTTCGGCCAGGATGCGCCAGGAGACGGCATCGATGACCAGGTGGTGGAAGGCGAGGAAGAGCCCCTCCACCGTCTCGCTCTCGCGATCCCCATCAAGGACGAGATTGCGCAGACGGACCCAGGCCAGGGTGTGGCCGCTGGCAGGGTCGAGCTCTTCCTGCAGCTCGGTCAGGCGGGCCTGCAGTTCGGCCTCGTCTAGATTGGCGGCATCCAGGGTCGGCAGCGGCGGCAATGGCAGTTCGGCCAGGTAGCGCTGACCGGTCGGGGTCACCGCCAGGCGCAGGGCATCGTGGTGCTGGCACAGGGCATACAGCCAGCCGCGCAGGTCCTCATCGTCCACCCCGGCCGGCAGGCGCAGGATCACCCCCTGGTTCCAGTGACCGGGCTTGGCAAAGCCCTGCTCGAAGAACCAGTGCTGAATGGGGTGGAGCGGGAACTCGCCGGTCAGGCTGCCCTGCTCGCTCCTGTGGCTGATCGCCTGCTGCTGGCCGAGCTGGCGACAGAGGCGGCGCACCGTCTTGGCTTCGAACACGTCTTTCACGCTGCAGTGCAGCCCCGCATCCCGCAACCGGGTGGTGAGCTGGATGCTGAGGATGGAGTCACCGCCCAACCGGAAGAAGTCATCCTCCACCCCGAGGGGCTGCTTGAGCACCCCTTGCCAGATGGCGAGCACGGTCTGCTCCAGTTCGTTTTGTGGCTCGCCCTTGCTCTGCTGCCAGACGATGGCGGGCAGTCGGCGCAAGTCCAGCTTGCCGTTGGGGGTGAGTGGCATCTCGGGCAGCCAGCACAGGCGCGCCGGCACCATGTATTCGGGCAGGCACTCGCCGGCCCGCTGCAGCAGGGCATCGCCGTCGGGCTCCCTTGCCCCGGCCTGCAAACAGGCGTAAGCGAGCAGGCGCCCCTCCTGCACCACCACCTTGATCTGACGCATCGTCGGACACAATTCGGCAAGCCGGGTCTCTATCTCACCCGGCTCGATGCGATAGCCGCGCAGCTTGATCTGCTCGTCTATCCGGCCCAGATACTGGATGTTGCCATCGCGGCGCAGCAGGGCCCGATCGCCGGTGCGATAGAGGCGATGGGTACGTTCCGCCAGCGCCAGCTCGATAAAGGCCTCCTGGGTGCGCTCTGGCAGATTGAGGTAGCCGCGGGCCAGCCCCAGCCCCGCCAAGCAGAGCTCACCGGGCACCCCCACCGGGCAGAGGTTGCCCGCCTCGTCCAGGATCAGCGCCTTCAGGTGGTTGACGGGTCGACCGATTGTGATGGGCGCCCCCGGGGTGAGCCGCGCGCAGAGCGCGGTGACGGTGCACTCGGTCGGGCCGTACATGTTGAACAGCGCCACCCGCTCCCCCCAACGCTCCACCAGGCTGCTCGGGCACGCCTCGCCACCAAAGCCGATGGCCTTGAGGGAACCGAGATCCGTCGGTGGCGGCAGATTCGCGAGCAGGGCGGTCGGCAAAATCATATGGCTGACGCCCCGAGCGATCGCGGCACCGATCACCCCCTCGCCCGGCTCGCCAAAGTGCAGGGCCGCGCCGCAGTAGAGCGGCAGCAGGGTGGTCATGTTGCCAGCATCAAACGAGAGGGACATGCAGTTGAACATGGCCCCACCCTTCCCAAGGGCGATGCGCTCGCCGTGATCCGCCATCAGGTTGACCAGGCTGCCCTGCTCCACCATGACCCCCTTCGGCAGGCCGGTGCTGCCGGAGGTGTAGATGATCTGGGCCAGCATGGCGGCGTCCCGAGGCAGTGCGGGCGTGCTGGTTGGCATCTTGTCCAACGCAAGCTGGTGCAGATCGTGATACTCGGCAGTCGTGCCCGCCAGCGCCTCGCCAAGCCGCGGGTCCGGCACGCCACCCAGCACCAGGCTGATGTCAGCGTCGGTGAGGATATGGGCCAGCCGCTCGGCGGGATAGGCAGGATCCAGCGGTACATAGGCCGCCCCCGCCTTCCAGCAGGCGAGCAGGGCGATGACGAAGGCGACATCCCGTCTGGCCTGGATGCCGATGGCGGCGCCCGGGGTGACGCCGCAGGATTGCAGCCAGTGGGCCAGCCGGTTGGCACGCATCTCCAGCTCGCCATAGGTCAACGATTGCGCGCCGTCGCTGACCGCCAACGCGTCCGGCAACTGAATAGCGCGCCGCTCGATATGACAGAGCAGGGTGTCGCGGCTCGGGTAATCCGGCGGCAGGTCTGCAAGCTCGGCGGCCAGCGCGGCCTGGTCGGTGCCCTCCTCCAGCGGCAACTGCCAGATGTCGGTCTCGGGGGCCGCCACCACGGCGCGCATCAGGTGCAGCAGGCGATCGGCATAAGCCTGGATGGTCTCTCGCTCGAACAGGGCGGTGGCAAACAGCCAGTCCACTCTGACCGAATCCATCAGCTCGGTCACCTTGACCGAGATGTCGGTCTTGGCCGGCAGCACCGGCGAGGTCTCCTCCACCAGCTGGCAGCCGGGGATGAGATCGTTGAAGTCCACCTTGGCCTGATAGACCAGCATGATCTGGAAGATGGGGTTGATGGCAGTAGTGCGATCGGCGCCGATGGCCTCGGCCAGCGCCTCGAAACGGTAGAGCTGGTGATCGAAGGCCGCCAGATCCTCCTCCCGGCACTGCTGTAGATAGTCGACAAAGCTGGGCTTGCCGCTAAGTTGAGTGCGCAGCACCAGGGTATTGACGAAAAAGCCCACCAGCGACTCGATCTCGTGGCGCTCGCGATAGGCGAGCGGGGTGCCGATCACCACCTCCTTCTCGCCGCTCTGGCGCACCATCAGCAGGGCAAACAGGGCGTGCAGACCGATGAAGTTGGAGGTGCTGTGGCGCTGACAGAGGCGCTTGAAGCTCTCCCACAGGTCGCTCTCGATGGTGGAGAAGACCAGCTCGCCGCCGCTGTCCTGATGGGCCGGGCGCGGCTTGTCGAGCGGCAGACCGTGCACCTCGGGGCTGCCACCGAGCCGATCGACCCAGAACGGCTTGAACTCGGCGTGATAATCGAGAAAGCGGTCCGAGTTGAACCAGCGGGCATAGTCGATGTAGGTGAGCGGCAGCTCGCTCACCTGCAGAGGCTCGCGGTTCTGATGGGCAAGAAAGGCGCGCTTGAGATCCGCGAACATGTTCTTGACCGACCAGCCGTCGGAGATGATGTGGTGCTGAGTGATTAGCAGCACGTGCTCGCGGCTGCCCAGCCGAATAAGATGCACCCGGCTGAGCTCCCCCTGGGTCAGGGAGAAGGGGCGCCCGATCTCCTCGCGTACCCGCCTGGCCACATAGGCTTCGCGCTCGGCAGCGGGCTCTGTGCTCACGTCCTCTATCTGCAGCTTGAAGGGCGTGTGGGGCAGGATCTCCTGGGCCCCCCTGCCCGCCTCGTCCTTGATGAAGCGGGTACGCATGCTGGGGTGGCGGGCAAACAGGTGGTCGAAGGCAAACTCCAGTGCCACCGTGTCCAGCTCTCCCTTGACGCGAAAATAGACCGGCATGTTGTAGAGGTGGGAGGCCTCCTCGTACTGCTCGATAAACCAGAGCCCGCTCTGGGACGAGGAGAGCGGCCCCTGCCGGGCGCCCTCGGCGGCGATAGGTTCTTCGAAGGCGGCACGGGCCGCCAGGCAGCGCACCAGCTCATCCTTGTGGGCCTTGATGGTGGCACCGATGGCCGGCGTCACCGCCTCCTTGCTCGACTGGGAGATAAGCTGGCCCTTGTCGTTCAGCGCCAGCTTCACTCCCTGCCGTTCCAGCTGTTTCAACAGCAAAATCATATTGTTCATCTGTTTCTCAAGCCTCAGGCACTCAGGGTGGCGCCGCCGTCGACGACCAGATCCTGCAGCGTGATGTGGCTGGCCAGATCCGAGGCCAGGAAGAGGACGGTATGGGCGATCTCCGCCGGGGTGGCGACCTTGCGCAGGGGGATACCGAGCTTGAACTGCTCCGGCAACCCGGCAATGGTGCGGGCCATGGCCTCCTCGCTTGGCAGCATGCCGCGCAGCATGGGGGTATCCGTCGAGCCCGGCGACACCAGGTTGGCGCGCACGCCGAAGGGGGCCAGCTCCAGCCCCACCGTCTGGGTCAGGCTGGTGACCGCCGCCTTGGAGGCGCAGTAGGCCGCCATCTGCATGCGCGGCACATGGGCGGCGTTGGAACCGATGGTGACGATGGCGCCGCGCCGCTGCTCCTTGAAGTGGGGCACCAGGGCCCGCAGCAGATAGAAGACGCCGCTGGCGTTGACCGTCATGCAGTCGTGCCAGTCGTCATCGCTCAGAGTCTCGGTGGAGCCGAGGCGCAAGACCCCGGCCCCGTTCACCAGCACATCGAGCCCGCCGTCCGCCAGCAGCGCTGCGCAGCAGGCGTTGACCGCCTTCGAATCGCCGATATCGAGCAGCCGGGTGGCATAGGGGTAGTCGGCTTCGGGAAACGCCAGATCCAGCCCCACCACGATTGCTCCGGCCGCCACGAACTGCGTCGCCACCTTGCGGCCGATGCCGCGCCCGGCCCCGGTCACCCAGACCCGCTTGCCAGTGAAATCAAAGGCCATTGCTTGTTGCTCCTTATCCATCACCACACCATCTCCACGCTCTCTTCGTCCTCGGAAAGCAGGCCGTCAAGGAAACGGCAGAAATCATCGAGGCGCGGGTGATCGAACACGTCGGAGACCTTGACCTGCACCCCGAACTCGGCGCCGAGCCGGTTGACGATCTGGATGGTCTGCAGGGACTGGCCCCCCAGTTCGAAGAAGTTGTCGGCAGGCGCCATGGTGGCGAGCCCCAGGATCTGTTGCCAGATGGCGCCGACCCGGTTCTCGGTCTCGCTGCCCAGGGTCAGGGCTTCGCCGCCCGCCTGGTAGGCGGCCAGCAGGGTCTTGCGATCCAGCTTGTTGGAGCCGGTGCGGGGCAGCTGGTCATAGTGGCGATAGTCGGTGGGGATCATGGCGGCAGGCAGCACCCTGGCCAGCTGCGCCTTGATGACCCGGCTGTCGCGCTCCGACCCCGCCACGAAGGCCACCAGTCGGCGCACGCTGCCGATGCTCACCCCCTGCACGCACGCCTCGTCCACCCCGGGCAGGGCCAGCAACTGGGCCTCCACTTCGCCGGGCTGGATGCGATAGCCGCTTATCTTGAATTCGTTGTCGCGCCGGCCGAGGTAGACCAGCCGGCCGGACACCAGGCGCACCCGATCGCCGGTGCGATAGACGGGCATCAGCTCCGCGCCAACCCGCAAGGTATTGAAGCTGCCTTGTACGCCCCCCACATAGCCGTTGGCCAGCTGCGGGCCGAGCAGTACCAGCTCGCCTTCCTCGGCGGGTTGCTCCCCCGCCCCCAGAATGAGCGCCTGCATGCCGGGCAGCGGCAGACCGATGGGCAACTGGGCCTGGCTCGGGTCTTCCTGTTGCAGCTCCTGAGTGGTCACCACCACGGTCGTTTCGGTGGGACCGTAGGTGTTGAACAGGCGCACATCGGAGCGACCCTGGCGCTGCCACTGGGCCAGCTGCTCGGGGTAGACCGCCTCGCCGCCGATGATGACGGTGGTAAGCCCGGCAGGAATGTGGGCCTGACCCGCCGTCAATGCCACCACCCACTCGTTCCAGAACGCGGTGGGCAGGTCGAGGTGGGTGATCCCCATCTGCTCCACCCCGGCCGCAAAGGCGGGCATGGATTCGAGCAGGGCGTCGGTGCGCAGTACCAGGGTGGCGCCGGCGCTCAGGGTGGCGAACACCTCCTCGATGCTGGCGTCGAAGTTGAAGGGGGCGAATTGCAACATCCGCGCCTCTTCATTCAGGTGATAACGGCAGCGGGCGGCGGCGGCGAAGTGATCCAGCGCGCCGTGGCTCACCGCCACCCCCTTGGGCAGGCCGGTCGAGCCCGAGGTGAACATCAGGTAGGCGACGGCGCGGCCGGCTGTCGGCTGGTTGAGCCGATCATCGCTCACCAGATCCCCCGCCAGCAGGGTGCGCCCCTCAAACAGGCTGGCCAGCTTGTGGCGGTACTCGGCCTGGGTGATCAGGGTCTTGACCTCCCCCAGTCGCAGGATATGGCCCTGGCGCTCCAGCGGCTGCTCGGGATCGAGCGGCACATAGACGGCGCCCGCCAGCAGCACAGCCAGCTGGGCGAAGATGGCCTGGGGGGTGCGGGCCAGCATGACCCCCACCTTGTCGCCGGGGGCGACGCCTGCGGCCTGCAGGGCAGCCGCCATCTGTTCGGATCTGGCCAGCAGCGCCTCGTAGCTGAAGCGGGCCTCTCCCTGCGCCGTGCTCTGAATCAAGGCAATCTTGTCCGGTGTCTGGGCGGCGAAGTGGCAGATCGCCTCCAGCACAGGCCGTGCCTTGATCACTTCATGGGAGGGGCCGGCGATCAGGGCCCTGGCTCGCTGCTCGGCCAGCCAGTCGGCCTTGAGCGTTCCCAGGGTCTGAGCAGGCTCGGCCAGCCAGCGGCCCAGCAGGGCAAACAGGGTATCGGCGATGACCGCCAGCTCTCCCTGCTGGTAGCAGCCGGGGTTGGCGTCCAGATCCAGTCTGGGCTGGCCATCGACGCCGACCTGCACTTCGATGGTGAGATCCTCCACCGGGCCGGCGCTGATGTTGAGAATATGGGCAGATAGCGGCCCGAAGCGGCGAGCGTGATCGAAGGGCATGATGTTGACCAGCGGGCCGAACAGGCGTTTGTCGCCCCCCACCAGGCCAAGGTCGCGGCGCAACAGCTCGTAGCGGTAGTGCTGGTGTTTGCGCACCCCGCGCTTGGCCTTGGCCACGGCGCCGGCGGCCCCCGCCAGACTCAACCCCTCTTCGAGTTCCAGAGCAAGGGGGGTGATGTTCATCTGCATGCAGGGCACGGTCAGCGACGCCGAGCCGATGCGGTTCATCATCATCAGGCCGAGCAGGGTCTTATCCTGGCCGCTCGACAGCGACAGCTGGGCAGAGATACCGGCCAGCAGCAGATCGGGCCAGCCCAGTTTGTGCTCGTCGGCAAAGCCGGTCAGGGATTGCCAGAGCGCCGCCGGCAGTGGGCGGCTCTCGCGGATAAATTCGGCCGCGATGGGTGCGCGGGTCTCGCCAAAGGACTTCACCTCGGGCCAGCCTTGCAGCTGCTCCTGCCAGAAGGCGCGGGCGGCGTCGTTCTTGCCGCTCTGCTCGCGGCTCGCCTCTTCTGCCAGCACTTCAGCCAACGAGCCGAAGGGGGATGGGGAGTTCATCTCACCGGCCAGCCCCTCTGCATACAGTTCGGCGATGCGCTGGAACAGCAAGGTGGTGCCAAAGCCGTCGAGGGCGATGTGGTGCACGCAGCTGTAGAGATAATCGCGGCCGGGGCCGCGCAGCAGGGCGAAACGGCAGGGTGCCTCTTGGGTCAGCTCGAACGGGCGGCGCAGATCGGCCCAGGCCCAGGCGCGGGCCAGCGTCTCGTCATCGTGCTCGAGGGAGATTTCTTCATAGGCCAGGGGCAGCTCATGCGAGACGAAGCAGACCGCCTCCTTATCGTCTTCGAAGTGGCCCTTGAGCACCTCGCACTCCCCTACCGCCTTGGCAAGGGCCGCGGCCAGCACGGCCGCCTCGACCTTGCCGTCGAAGGCGATGCACTCGGCGGTGTTGAACATCGCCTTGTCGTCGTTCAGCAGATGTCCGGACCAGAGCCCCTGCTGAGGTATGGTCAAGGGGAAGCGGTTCATGGGGTCACCTCCAGCGCCTGGGCTGCCAGCCTGGCCTCGATCAGGCGCCACCAGCCGTTGAGGGTCGGCAACTTGGCGAGATCCACGAAGCCGAGCTCGACCCCGGCGGCGCGCCACTCGGTGAGCAGGGCCATGATCCGCACCGAATCCAGACCGTAGTCGATGAGGTTCTCATCGGGGTCAAACTCATCTTCGTCCTCGTCGATATGACTCAGCAGCCGCGCCTTGAGCCCCTCATACGTCAGCAACGGATTGCTCTGGACGGCAGAAGCGGCAACCGGCGCAAGGGCCAGCACCTCCTCGCAGCGGATCACCTTGCCGCAGCGGGTCGCCACGTAGTCGAGCGCCATCTGGTGGTCGGCCAGGGAGAAGTCCGCCACCCCGTCCGCCAGGAAGAAGGGCTGGATGTCGCGCATGAAGGCGTCGCAGGCGGTCATCATGCAACCGATATGGCCGTAGATGCCGCCGATGATCAGCTGATCCCGCCCCAGCGCTTTGAGCATCTGCTCGAGCTCGGAGCGCTGGAAGGCGCTGTAGCGCCACTTGACCAGCACGGTGTCGTCCCGCTCCGGGCGCAGGGCTGCCACCACCTGCTGCTGCTCGGGCCGTTTGTTGAGCCCCGGGCCCCACATGTCGTTGAGCAGGGCGCGATCCTCAGGGGATTGATCCTTGGGCTGGGCGGTGTAGAAGACCGGGATGCCGAGGGCCTTGCACTGCTTGCGCACGGCGGCCAGGCGCTCGGTGAGCGCCGCGATCAGCGGGCTGTTTTCGCCATAGAAGGCGGTGAAGTACTCCTGCATGTCGTGGATCAGCAGGGCGGCACGTTTGGGATCCAGAGACCAGTTGACCTTGTTGGCCTTCCACTGGCTGGGCATGGCGTAATTGTTCAGAGTTGGGATAGCCATAACGTCATGATTCCTTACTAGTTTTTATGCTGTAGAGGCTGGTTGGCGGCGATGGTGTGCGCAATGCGTGCCCGCAGCCCCTGCTTGTCAATCTTGCCCACCGCCGTCATGGGCAGGGCGTCCAGGGTTTCGAAGCGGTCGGGCAGCTTGAAATCCGCCACTCCGCGCTCGCGCAGAAACTTGCGCAAGGCCAGCGGCTTCAAGGCGGGATCCGTGCTGACAATGAAGGCGCAGCTCTTCTCCCCCATGGCGCTGTCAGGCATGGAGACCAGGGCCGCATGGGTGATGGCAGGGTGGTGCAGCAGCTGGTTTTCCACCTCTTCCGCCGCGATCTTCTCGCCGCCCCGGTTGATCTGATCCTTCTGCCGCCCCACCACGGTGAGGTAGCCATCGGCATCCTGTACCACCAGATCGCCGGAGCAGTAGAAGCCCTCGGCATTGAACACCCGGGCGTTGTGGGCCGGGCTCTGGTAGTAGCCGCGGAAGGTATAGGGGCCGCGGGTGTGCAGGGCGCCAGGCTCGCCGGGGGCAACCGGATTGCCCGCCTCATCGAGGATGCGCACCTCGTCGTCCGGGCTCATGGGGCGGCCCTGGGTGTGAATGACCTTCTCGTCGGGATCAGAGAGCCGGGTGTAGTTGACCAGCCCTTCCGCCATGCCGAACACCTGCTGCAGCCGGCAGCCGAGCAGCGGCCCAATCTTGCTGGCCACCGCCTCCCCCAGCTTGGCGCCGCCCACTTGCAGCAAGTCGAGGCTCTCGAGTTGGGTGCGCGCGGTGGGGTCCGCTTCCGCGGCCTGCAGCCAGAGGGAGACCGCCGGCGGCACCAGCGAGGTGAGGTTGACCCGGTGGCGGGCGATCAGCGGGAAACAGCTGATGGGGCTGGGGTCGGGGGCGAGCACCACGGCGCCACCCGCCTCGAACACCCCCAGGGCGCCAGGGGAGCTCAAGGGAAAGTTGTGGGGCGCCGGCAGGGCGCACAGATAACGGGTATGGGAGCCGAGGCCACAGATCTCATTGCTGCGGCGCACGCTGTAGTAATAGTCGTCATGGGTGCGCGGGATGAGCTTGGGAGTGCCGGTACTGCCGCCGGAGAGCTGGAAGAAGGCCACCTCGTCCGCCGGGGTCGGGCCATATTTCACTGGCTCACTCTCATCCCCCTTCGTCAACCAGTGAGTCAGCCCCAGCTCCCCCCCATCGCCATCCAGCAGCACCAGCTCGGCGCTGATGGTTGTCAGCAGCTCGCTCTCGCGACCCTTGCTCGCAAACAGCGGATGAGCCAGCGAGCCGATAAAGAGGCGCGGTGTGATCTGCTCGGCATAAGAGAGGAGTTCCAGCCGGTTGTGGCTAAAGAGCGCGTTGACCGGCGCAATACCGGCCTTGAGCAGGGCGAAGAACACCAGATAGAACTCGGCCACGTTGGGGAGCTGCACCAGCGCGGTGTCCCCCACCCCCAGGCCGTGGCGGGCCAGATTCGCGGCCAGCCGGCTCGAGGCGGCGTCCAGCTCACGATAGCTGACGCGGCGCTCGCCGCAGAGAATGGCCTCGGCGTCGGGGGCCAGCTCGCACTGACGCGCCAGCATGGCGGTCAGCGGCTCGCCGCGCCAGTAACCCTTGGCGCGGTACTGCTGGGCCAGCTCTTCGGGCCAGCGGGTATAGGGCAGGAAGCGGTTGAGTTGGCTCATTGCGCCACCTCCGGACTCAGGCCCAGTGCCTTGAGCATGGTGCCAAGCTTGGTGCCGGTCTCGGCCCACTCCATGGCGGGATCCGAGCCCGCGACGATACCGGCGCCGGCAAACAGCTCGACCTGATGGCCATCGAGCACCCCGCAGCGGATCACTACGGCCCACTCGCCGTTGCCCTGGCTGTCGCACCAGCCGACGATGCCGCTGAACAGGGCGCGCCGGAAGGGCTCCTGCTCGCGGATGAACTGGCGGGCCAGATCAGTGGGATAGCCGCACAGGGCCGGGGTGGGATGCAGCTGGCAGGCAAGTGACAGTACCGATGCCTCGCCGCCATTGAGCCGCCCGGCGATGGGGGTGCCCAGATGCCAGAGGGTATCCGTACTCATCAGCGAGGGGCTGGACGGTATCGCCAGCTCGCGGCAGTGGGGGGTCAACACCCGGCGGATCTCGTCGATCACGAGGCGGTGTTCATGCTGATCCTTGCGAGAAGCCAGCAGATCCCGGGCCACCATCTCGTCTTGCGCCGGTTCGCTCGCCCGTCTGGCGGAGCCCGCCAACGGATGGGTGAACACCTCTCCCCCGCTGACCCGCAGCAGCAGCTCCGGACTGGCGCCCAGCAGGCGGCGGTCCTGGCCGAGCGGCAGGGAGAAGTGGAAGGCGTGGGGATTCTGGGCCATCAAACGGGCCATCACCTGCTTAGGATCGGCAGGCTGGTGCAGGGTAAGGGTGAGTTTGCGCGACAACACCACCTTGGCGAGCCGACCTTGTGCAAACGCATCCAGCGCCGCACTGACCGAGGCCTGAAATTCGCTTGCCGGCGGGGTGCTCTGCACCGAGATGACCCGGTTGGCCTCGGGGGCCTGCTCTGCCATCGCCGCTGTTGCCGGCACCTGTGCTGCCGGGACAGGGCGATCGCCCCGCTTATAGCGGCCGGGCACATAGAGGCAGGAAGCCTCTGCCGGATCAAACGCAAAAGCACCGATGAGCAGGGGGTTGCTCTGGCCGGCAGCCCTGGCGGCATCGAGGGCCAGGGTTATCTGCTGTGCCAGCAGGGGCCACTCGCAGGCGGGGGTGGTGATGGGTTGCCCCAGGTCAGTGGCACTGATCGTGCCCTGACACGAGGTAAACAAGAAATCAGGCGACATCTTCGCCTCGGCAGGTGCGCCATTGTCCATTACTCGAGTCTTCACGTCATACCCTCAAAGAAGATTCAAAATGATAATGATTATCAGTTTGACTTTGTGCGGCGGTAAAATACTCGCTTTGAAATCGCGGGGTCAATGGGATTTTGCATCGTTAAAACAGGAGCTTGTCTGTGGGTATGTCGGGGATGACGCCAGGACGGGCCTGCTGGCCGTGAAGGGAAACAGCTACTCGAATGAAAACGGATTGCCATCCCCATATGGGGGATGCGACAGAAACCGGTCATAGAGGCCCCACTGGCGGCCAACCCGCTTTGCCTCTAAGATGGCGCCACCTCTTGTGACAGCCCCGAAAATGGAACCCTCCCATGTTGAAACACCTGCTTCTGCTTCCCTTCGCCCTGCTGCTGGCGGCCTGCTCGCTGACCCAGTACAGCGTCAGCGAAGGGGAGATCAACCAGTACCTCAAGGAGCGAGTCGCCTTCGAGAAACAGCTGGGGATCCCCGGCATCATGTCGAGCAAGATCCGACTCGATGACATGCAAAGCCGCATCGGCCGCAGCCAGGCCGACAAGGTCGAGCTGGATGCCGCCGGCGAGCTGCAGGTGGCAAGCCCCCTTGGCAGCCAGCAGATGAAGATCCGCCTCTCCCTGCGGGCACGCCCGGACTATGTGGCCGAACAGGGCGCCATCTATCTGCGCGATCTCGAGCTGCTCTCCGTCAAGACCGAGCCGGCGGACGTGGGCACCGCCCTCTCCCCGCTCTTGCCCACCTTCAACCAGTCCCTCTCTCTGTTCCTCTCACAGACCCCCGTCTACCGGCTCGATGGCAGCCGCCAGAACGAGGCGCGGATCAAGGAGAAGGTCGAAGCCCTCAAGGTGGAGCCGGGCCGACTGGTCATCCCCTTCAAACTGATGTGACACCTGCCGCCGCGCCCCTCCTCTTCACCCCACCGGGGCGCGGTTTTTTTCTTCTCAAGCCCCGCCCTTTGCCCCATAATGCACACCATTCTCATTTAGATTCATGAGAAGCGTCATAATAAAATCAACAATATGGTGAGAAGGACATGAGAAAAACCGTACTGGTGCAGGCGATCGCCTGCGCACTCCTCAGCAGCGCCGCACAGGCTGCCGTCAAGGTGGAGGACAAGACGTTCAACACCGCCGCCAACATGCTGGCCTACACCGAATTCGAGCTCTCCGGCGAGCCGCTGGCCGAGGCCATCGGTCTGGATCTGGATGTGCTGGACGCCAACCGCGCCGACGAGCCGACCCCGTTCGACTTCGCCGCCGGCATCGAATCCTATGAATACTCCGAAGAGGCAATGTACGCCCTCAACTACCAGTCCGGCATGGGCCCCCATCTGGTCAACGGGCCGCAAAACCAGGCCCGTGGCGGCACCCTGGCCGACCTGGGCAAACGGGTACTGGCCATGGCCGAGGCCGTCGGCTTCCCCGCCGATGAAATTCCCCAGGGCATGTATCCCCTCTCCCTGCCCTACGCCTCCGCCAACCCGGAGTTCGCCCAGGCCGTGAACGCCACCCCGGTCAACGGTGACCAGATCACCATCAAGACCGCCAAGGGCAACGAGAAGAGCGTCAAGACCCAGGTCCCCGCCTACTTCCGCGACTACGCCACCCTGCGCTGGAGCGGCAGTGACAACCTGCTGGTCCCGGCCGCCGTGGGCGGCATCTTGCTCAAGGAAGTGATGTGGTCCCAGGACTTCCTCGGGGGCATGCACGTGGCCGAGACCGATGAAGAGGTGGAAGCCGCGTCCGCCACCATGGATCAGGACGGCAAGCACAAGCTGGGGGTTTCTGCCGCCGACGGCTTCAACGGCATGATGCTGACCGAGCAGTCCATCGACAAGCTCGCCATCCTGCAAGGTCAGCTCGGCTTTGACGGCAAGACCCTGGGCGCCAAAATCACCCCGCAGTACGATCCGGCCAAGGGGGTTGTCTACTTCCCTCATCAGGTGAAAGTGACCGAGACCAGCAAGAACGACGCCGGTGCCATCGGCAAGCTGGAGGTCGTGGACGGCTCCGCCCAGTTGCGCGACGCCTGGATGCTGCTGTGGCCCCTCTCCGAGTTCTACGCCTTCAGCGATCAGCGCACGGCCAACACCAATCAGAACCCGGCCTTCCACGCCGTGTTTGACGGTGCCCCGTTCGCCGCCGCTCCGGCTGCCAACCAGACCAACGATCTGGGCAAGGCGGTGGCGGGCAGCGATGCCTTCTCCCTGGCCCTGAACCTCTCCAACCTCACCTTCAAGAACCTGCTGGCCCTGCACTTCGAGCCCAAGGCCGGCACCCTGGTCGACAGCTGGCAAGCTGGCAAACAGGCCGGGCACGTCACCACCTTCGACGCCGCCTACGCCCTGGTCGCCCTGCAGATCTTCCAGCGCGCCCAGGATGCGCTGCCTGTGGGTTACGCCGCCGGTGACAATGGCGAGCTGAACCTCAAGACCCCACAGGGTGAGCAGGCGATCGCACTGGTCCGCAAGCAGGCCGATTTCATCCTCGCCAACCTCAAGGGCAAGAACGGCCTGGTCCATGACGGTCTGACACTGGGCGGCAAGCTTGACGCCGGTCAGTCCATCGACGCGCAGTTCGCCGCCATCCGCGGCCTGACCGCCGCCTTCCTGGCCACCTCGGATGCCAAGTACCGCACCGCGGCGCGCGAGCTCTTCATCGCCGCCGACAAGGCCTACTTCAATGCCAAGGCCGGTACCTGGCTCGCCGGCAAGCAGGGTGAATACACCCCCTGGACCCAGGCCGCCATCTCCGGCGCCCTGCGCTCTGCCATGCTGAACCTGCGCAACGAAGGGGCCGAGAAGGCACCCGAGCTGGAGCTGGCCCAGCTGACCCAGCGCTACGTGAGCTGGTTCCGCGGCACCGTCAACGGCGGCATGCAGATGGCCGAGTGGATCGGCGACTCCGGCGAGAACGTCATCGAGGGGGCCAGCAGCGACACCGACGAAGATGGCGTCCCGCAAGTGACCGCCGCCGGTGGCAAGCATGGCACCGCCATGGTGATGGCCGGCAAGGCCCTGGTCAGCGAGAAATAAATCGACCACCAATAGAAAGGGAGCCCAGGGCTCCCTTTTTTTGTCTGTGTCGACGAAGTTAGCCGAGCTTGGCCAGCATCGGCTTGGTCACCAGCACGATGCCCTGCTCGGAGCGGTAGAAGCGGCGTGCATCCTCGTCCGCGTTCTCCCCCACCACCAGGCCGTCTGGCAGCTTGCATCCCTTGTCCACCACCACCCGGCGCAAGCGGCAACCAGCCCCGATCTCGACCCCGGGGAAGATCACCGCCTGATCCAGGGTACAGAAGGAGTGCACCCGCACGTTGGTGAACAGCACCGAGTTGAGCACGAAGGAGCCGCTCACGATGGAGCCCCCCGCGAACATGGAGTTGATGGTCATGCCGTGCTGGCCGTTTCTGTCCTGCACGAACTTGGCCGGGGGCGACATGTTCTGGCTGGTCCAGATGGGCCAGTTCTCGTCATAGATGTCGAGCTCGGGCACCACGGAGGCAAGGTCCATGTTCGCCTCCCAGAACGAATCCAGGGTCCCCACGTCGCGCCAGTAGGGTTTTTGCCCCTCCTTGGCCCCGACACAGGACATGTTGAACGGGTGGGCAAAGGCCTTGCCCTCCCCCACGATGCGCGGGATCACGTCCATGCCGAAGTCGTGCTTGGACTCCTGGTTGTGGATGTCCTCTTCCAGCAACTGGTAGAGGTACTCCGCCTCGAAGATGTAGATGCCCATGGAGGCCAGCGAGCGATCCTCGCAGCCCGGCATGGCAGGCGGATTGGCCGGTTTCTCCACGAAGGCGCGGATCTTGCGTTGCTCGTCGATGTCCATGACGCCGAAAGCCGATGCCTCGCAGCGTGGTACCTCGATACAGGCCACCGTCACCTTGGCACCGAGGCGCACGTGATCCAGCAGCATGGCGGCGTAGTCCATCTTGTAGATGTGATCCCCTGCCAGCACCACGATGTACTTGGGACCGTAGTCACGGATGATGTCGACGTTCTGGTAGATGGCGTCTGCGGTGCCGCGATACCAGTGCACCTCGTCCACCCGCTGCTGGGCGGGCAGCAGGTCGATGAACTCGTTCATCTGGTAGCGCAGGAAAGACCAGCCCGATTGCAGGTGGCGCAACAGGCTGTGGGACTTGTACTGGGTCACCACACCCACCCGGCGGATGCCGGAGTTGATGCAGTTGGAGAGCACGAAGTCGATGATACGGAATTTGCCGCCAAAGTGGACGGCGGGCTTGGCGCGGTTATCGGTCAACTGCTTCAGGCGGCTGCCCCGTCCCCCTGCGAGCACCAAGGCCATACTCTGATTCAATAGTTGCCGTGCTTTGGCGGTGTCTACGGGTTCTAGCAACATATCTACCTCTGCTCTGTTGGGGCTGTTTTCAACCCATCTTCGCTTTTTTTACAGACCATGAAAGTGTTTTCACTCACATTTAGTTGCATTCCGCCGGCGCTTTATCGTGGAGTTGCGTGAGTACTCATGTTTTGCGCCAGCGACTTGGTTAGAATTTCTACATCATGAACATCATCAAGGATGAAACGATGTTGAATAAACATGAGGGAAACCTGCTGCTGGTCAGCGCACTGGTCTGCATTCCCATGCTGCTGTTGCAGGGAGTGCTGCTCGCCCCCCCCGCCTCACCGCTCACCCTGCTGCTGGTCCTGATGACCACCCTGACGGGATTCGCCCTGCAGCTCTTTCTCACCCACAGCGTGCGCCGTGGGGAAAAGGCGAGGCAGGAGCAACGCTGGCTGCTGGCGCTGCAGCAGCGGGATCCCGCCATGCTCGACAGCGTACAGGCACAAACGGCTCTGCGCCAGCTCCTTGCATCCTTCAATGAGGCCGAGATCGATGCCCACCGCCAGATCACCGAATTGCACAATCAGGCGACCCGGGACGAGATGACGGGGCTTGGCAACCGCCACGCCTTCCGGCGCGATCTGACCGAGCTGCTGCAACAGGAAAACACCCAGACCGCCATCCTGGTGCTCATCCGCGCCACCGAGCTCGGGACCCTCAACGCCCAGCGCGGCTTCCAGTCCGGGGATGCCTACATCCGGGACATCGCCGCCCTCATCAGCCACACCGTCAACCGCTTCCCGGGCCACCGGGTCTATCGCATCTCGGGGGCCGATTTTGCCGTCCTGCTGCCCCCCCTGGCCCAGATCCCGCCCCATCTGCTGGGACGGGATCTGAAGCTCGCCTTCGATCGCTATCAGCACGATCACGAGCTCGAGAGTGCCGCCTACTCGGGCATGACCCGCCTGAGCAGCGAGCAGAAGATAGAGGCCATTCTGGCCCGGGCGGATCTCGCGCTGGCCCGCGCCCAGACGGAGGTGGTCAATGGCTGGGCCATCCAGCAGAACGACGAGGTGGTCGAGGTGCAGGGTCAGCGTCACTGGACCCAGGTGCTGACCGAGCTGCTGGAGCAGGAGAGCGTCAGCTTCACCTGCCAGCCCATCCAGCCCCTGCATCGCGGCATGCTCGCCTACCACGAGATCTATCCCCGTTTCAGTAGCAGCGACGGCACCGTGCTGCCAAGCGATACCCTGCTCGCCATGGCGCAGCGGCTGGACATGGTACTGCGCCTGACCCAGATGGTGATCCGCCATGTCATCCGCCAATACCGCGCCTTCGGAGGCCACAACAGCCGATGGGGTCTCAATCTGCCGGGCTCCCTGCTGCAAAACAGCGCCTTTCTCATCTGGCTGGATCACCAGTTGCAAAAAGACCCCGACATCGGGGCCAATCTGGTGTTCGAGCTCGACGAGGAGCACCTGGAGCGCAACCTGACCGGGTCCAGGCGGCTGTTCGAGCTGCTCAGGCGCCACGGCAGCCGCTCGGCCATCTGCAACTTCGGCAAGGGGATCGGCTCCTTCAGCCTGTTTCGCGAGCTCAAACCCGACTACATCAAGCTGGACCCCGGTCTCATCACCGAGCTGGAGCAGGATCTCACCAACCAGCAGTTCGTGCGGATGATCGTCGACGTCTCCCATCGCATGGGCTGCCTGGTGATCGCGGAAGGGGTGGAACAGATAGGCCAGAAGCAGATGCTGCAGAGCATGTATGTGGACGGCTTGCAGGGCTACCTCATCGCCCGGCCCCAGGAGCTGGGACCGGAGATCGGTCAGATGGGGATCTTCACGGAGACGGTTTCAGCTTCAACAGGGTCAGAATGATGTCGTTGAGCTGGCGATAACGCTCCAGCTCCTTCTGATCGTAACGGGTCGCCAGCATGGTCGGGTTGTGGCGATGCTTGAGGTAGCGGTTGATCTGCAGGCGGTTGAACCCGGCCACCTTGTAAATCTGGCCGAGCAGGGCATTGAGCTCGTCGTCCGCCAGCCCGGCCCGGGTCAGGTAATCGGGTTGAGACGGGCTCTCCTGGCGGGCCGTGACCTTCTCCAGCTGGCCACGCTCCTGCAAATAGGTGAGCCACTGCTCCACGTAGAGCGGCTTGCAGCCCCCCAGCAGATTGAAGTACCCCACGGCATCGCAGCGGCACCCGCTCAGCAGCACCAGGGCCAGCTCGTCGCTGTCACACTGAAAGCTCACCGGGCCGCTCTGGCTCCAGTCCAGCGCCTGCACCTGGATCCTCCCCTGCGCCCCCGCCTTCGTGGTCACGTCAAAGACAAACATGGCACCTCCCGATCGGCAAAGGGTTGATGATGACCCATCCCCGGGACGGGTGCAAAGGCAAATCGCCTTTTCATGGCCCATGGCGGCCATAAAAAAAGGCTATGTCCCAATTACGTGTTGCATGGGGCGCCCCAGCGCCTCATGCAAGCAACGTGGCACATTCACTTCCCGCCCGTAGCGCTCCAACATCCTTCGCCAACCCAGATAATTTCTCAGATAGTGGGTCGCTACCCC
>NZ_JAPCIS010000031.1:0-53792 GCF_027707425.1 Aeromonas sp. QDB63 | reverse complement strand
GGCGGGACACGGAATGGATCTTAAGCTGTTGAGAAGATGTGAGATTATATCTTCATCACTTTAAGAACACAGCCTAGTAGCAGCCCCTTGCAGCGAGAAGTCTAAGCCCTCTGAGTTCGGCAGCGCCGGTGATTCCTGGTCAGATACTGGCTGGGAGGTCCGCATCGACTGGGAGCTGCTGGAGAAGCCAATCCGTCCGAAGGACCACCTGGAGTTGATTGTTCCCATCCTCCCCTCGAAAAACTCCCCTTTGCGGGCAAACGGGGATGGAAACCAGAGCTGCTACCTCGCCCGCATCAGCAATGAGCTGGGCAACCTGCTGCTCTCACTGGCCAACCGCGTGAACCCCGACTTTGTCGATGACATCGAGCAGCATCAGGCCGAACTGGAAGGTGATGCCATCGAGGCAGCCATCAAGGCCTCAACCCTGGAAGTCACAGAAAAGCTGCAGCTGACCAAGGCCCGTATCGGCCAGGGCGACTTCCGCAAAAAACTGGAAATTATTGAGCCTGTTTGCCGGGTCACCGGCGTCACCAACAAGGCCCTGCTCATTGCCAGCCACATCAAGCCCTGGTCTAAGTGCGATAACAACGCCGAGCGCCTGGATGGAAACAATGGCCTGCTGCTCTCCCCTCACATAGACAAGCTGTTCGACCGGGGTTGGATTACCTTCACTGACGCCGGCGACCTGCTTTGCTCTGAGCCCAGCATCGAGCAGGCGCTGCAGCAGTGGGGCGTTGAACTTCCCAAGAATGTCCGCCCGTTCAACTCCAAGCAAGCTGCATACCTCGCCTATCACCGTGACGAGATATTCAGGGCTGAACCGGTTCTTTCCGCTTAAGACCCCCAGGAGCAGGGCTTCATCCCTGCTCCACTAACGTCCTCAGCAGCCCTCCCCTGTGAATCTGTGATCCCCTTTCAAATCCCCCTTCTTTTCGCTCAACAACTGGCATCGTTTGAGATACGATTTCCGCACGGTGCCCAAGCTCCATGCAAGGCCTACCCATGACAAGGAACTGTCATCTGATCACAGGTAAAAATCAGCATCTAGGGGCTGAAACCTAAGGGCGGTAGCTACTCCGATCTACTTATCTTCTCTAAGCCCCTCCCCTCGATAGAAGTGGAAAATCCTAAATGGCGACATTGAACGAAAAGCCAGTACGTTTATTGATGCACGATATGATCGTTTCCATGGGCCTGCAACCCGGAGTCCCTTTCCTCCGAGAGCAAGCAATCCAATGGTTCAAAGAACACTATCCGAACGTAAAGCAAGGCACCGTTGCAGCCCATCTAATCAGGCAATCTATAAACGTCCCTACTCGTTTGCAGTACAGCCCGAGAACTGACGGTACAGACGATCTATTCTTCAAAATCGACACCTCGAATTATCGCCTGTACGAACCTGGCAGAGACCCAACGCCTATAACCCTTCTCACCCCGGTTGTCGATGAATCCCCCGTGGACACACCGCTCGAGGGCTGCTCCAGCGAGTTTGCCTACGAACATGACCTGAGGGACTACTTAGCCAAGAATCTGCACATCATTGAACCCTCACTAAAACTCTATATGGACGAAGGGATCACCGGCGTAGAGTTCCCTGTGGGCGGCCGCTTCATCGACTTGCTAGCTGTGGATGGTTCAGGCAACTATGTCGTGATAGAACTCAAGGTATCGAAGGGTTATGACCGTGTAGTCGGTCAGCTGCTGCGTTATATCAGCTGGATCAAGAAGAACCATGCCGAACCGGGACAGACAGTGCGTGGGATAATCATTGCCAAGCAGATCAGTGAAGACCTCAAGCTTGCCTGTTCAGAGGTCCCCTCTGTATCACTCTATGAGTACGCGTTGTCAGTTGCCGTTACGAAGGTATCGTAATCGTTCCAAGAGTTTCAGGGCTGCACCCTCGTGCGAGCTTTACGCTTCATACCCTGAGTGGGTACTTGTCTCCCACTCACTCTACCCCTTCAGCCCACACAAAATCTGTGATCCCCTCTCAAATCCCCCTTCTTTTCACTCAACAATCAGCACCGTTTGAGATACGATTTCCGCACGGTACCCAGGCTCCATGCAAGGCCTACCCATGACAAGGAATGGTCATCTGAACACTGGTCAAAAGCAGTATATGGGAACTGTAACCTAAGGGCGGTAGCTTTCCTGTCTTCTATCTATAAAACAGCTCAATAAATCTAACTTTGGGTGTAGTACAGTCCACGCTTTTTGGTGATACAACTCCCCCCCCCACCTCTTATCTATCTCACATACCATAAACAGTCTAATTTGCAATCATTGCAGGCTTTAAAATATGAATAACAAGAGTTTATACCCTGACATTCTGTTTCACTTCACTCAAGATAAATCGGCACTTTTCAATATTTTGAATTCAACCTTTAACATTTCTTATGCGCGAGAAAAAATAGAGGGTAAAACTACAGTTCGTGAGTTTGCTGTGCCAATGGTATCTTTTTGTGACCTGAGACTGTCAGAATTAAAATTTCATATGAGCAAGTACGGAAGATATGGAATTGGCTTAACAAAGGACTGGGCGAATCGACAAGGATTAAATCCTGTCATGTACATCAATAAACATTGCCCATTTACAGACAATTTCAATAATGCATTAAACAGTATTTATCAGAAAATCAATAAATTCACAGAGAATGACCATTTCAAAGGCATCTCAGATGTAAACATGAAAATTTTTGATGCTTATAGATATATAAAAAATTATGAGGGCTCTCTGAAAAGAAATGATATAAGCGAAGACCTATTTAGGTTTGCAGACGAGCGAGAATGGCGATATGTACCTCCAATCACTGAGAATGGAATCCCCCCGTTTATAGCTAAAAGCAGGATAGATACCCCTCAAAAAAAACAACAATTCAACCACCTCATTAGTGATCACAAATTACACTTCCAACCTAATGATATCAAGTATTTAATTGTAGAAAACGATAATGAAATAAATGAATTGATTGGACATTTACGCAGAGCAAAAATTAATTTTGATTCTTCAATAATTGAGAGGCTTTCTAGTAGAATTCTTACTGCAGAGCAAATAGAAAGTGATATGTAGCAGTGTCAAGAAACTAGAAATTCATACTATATATAATAAATAAGGTTATGTTATGGCTGAAAATGGACCTATAGAAGAACTAGCTAAAATTATATCAAAGGAAATATTCGATAGATTCCTTTGGAAAAGAGTTGGACCGGGAGATCAAGATTTCGACTGTGTAAATGAAGCAGAGCACAAACCACAAGATAAAGCACAAAAACACACACATCCAGTGGACGTCGTTTTTTCCTATAAGGACCCATATCTTAACAAAACAATTTATTTAAATACAGATTTAAAGAGTTACTCTAAAAAAACAATAACAGTAAAAAAAATAGAAGATGCTTTGATATCACTTGCAAACACTATCGACTGTGCAACATATAGTGAATTTTGGGAAGAGAAGTACATAACTGAAGTCGGTAATTACGACATAAGGGGGCTATTATTTATTTACAATCACGACAATGAATTTACACATAATTTTTACCATTACTTTAACCCTCCCAAACCCGAAGGTAAAGCTCGCAGACCAAATTCCATAAACACAAGTCGCATTAACATCAAAGAAAACCAACAGATTCACATTATTGAACCTGGCATTATTAATTATATGATGACATTACTGTCTGACATGGATAGTTTAATTGCAAAGAGTGAGTTTCCTAGTGAAGGGGGGTATGGTTTTTTCTACCCTCAATTAACATACCATAAAATACTTGTTAATGAACAACACCTTCCGGCTACTATTGAACTATTGACATCACCATTCCTTATTATCAAACATGATGAGGTAATGGGAGTCAATACTAAGACCATGACAGTTGAGTTGAAAAACGCAGAGGGATACATTGTATACTACAATAGAAGTGGCGATACGGACTTAGAGTTCATGTATCTATTTGAACTATTAGCAAACTATCAGATATTAAATTTCAAAAATAAAATCAAAATTAGAATAGCATCATTGAATAGAAGCGCATCTATCATATCAAATTATAAGCGAGCAGTAGAAAAATACGCACATGAATGGGGCTATGATTCAGATGCAAAAAAATATTTAGATAATATTGAACTGTTTTTGATTCCTACCGTTAAGAGTTTTTATTCATCTGAGGCATTATCCTGGGAGTAACTAGGTGAAGAATCTACATAGCGTTACTGACAAGGCAATATCTGATGCGTTAAGTCAGTCAAAAATTACCTCGAGTGAATTATCTGAATTGTTTTTAAGTAGAGGGATATTAATATCTAGAACAACTGAAAGAAAAGAACTTGCGAGATACTTTTCGAGATTCTATCATGATTACTATGATCATCAAACAATAGCCGCTCAGCTTGGTGTGCACTCTAGAAAAGAGCGAGTAACGTCTAAGATAATTCATCAAGAAATAAATCCAGATGACATTCTAAAATCAGCAAACCTCTTAAAGAAAGAGATTGAATCTCATGATGATTATTGCTCTGTCAGGAAAATTGACAACACTATTTATATAAATATAAAGTATCTCTCAACTGATTACACCAAAAGTGATTTTAGGCAAGTTGTAAATAAAGAAGCCATGTTAGAATTAGAATGTGATAATGGAAAGATAACAATCAGAAGACCTGATAACGATCAACTTGAAGAGTATGAAACTTCATTACTAAAAAAAATTGAAGCCAATGTAAAGAGCTCACTGCCTGAAGCACCTTCTTTAACAATCTCCGAAGTTACATTAATAAACATTCCATCCCCGATTGCAAGAACTAATTTTTTTATAAAATTGCTAAAAGAACTCAATGGCTATGAGTTTGATGATGTCACAGATGCATACGTATACCATCTTAAACCATCAAATATCACCCCACTTGATGAAAACGAAGATGGAGATGGAGATGGAGATGACATTGAATTCGGAGTGCATATTAGTAAGGCCTCATTAAAGGGCGAAGGTGTATTAAAATCAGAAGAATTAAGGCAGCTTTATGAAAGAGGATTTTACATATGTAAAATTCGATGGAGAATTAAAGAAAAAACGTATGACCATGATATATATGAAATAGAGGCGCAATTTAATAATCAAGAGGAGTGTTCTGGTTTCTCTTATGTAACCAAAGGTGTGAAAAGATACAGAAGCCAAGGGGAGCACACGAAAAATTTTGTACCTCTAACTAAATCAGAAGATTTGAAATTATGCCGTTTAATTGAACAGACAGCTTATTCAATAGTAAATAATCCAACAACAATCCCATCTGACACAATCATATCAGTAGATAAATCTTAGGAGTGGTTATGTCTTTACGTCTAAAACTATTAACGCTAAAAACCAGCTTGGAAATAAATTCACTCCACAGTATCTTAATACGTTGCCGATATGAGAGTGGCTTGTTTTTTGGATTCTTAGATGTCGATATGGCCAATGAAAAACTATCTGCCACTTATATAGAAATGGAGACTGTCCAGCAACAATTAACAGACCCTTTGGGTGAATCATACGAACAAACCATTACTATTTACAACAAATTCAAGTTCATTTTACAAAAGCTAGAAAACAATTCTTTTATTATGTGTGTTTTTGACCCTCCCAGAAACATTAAAAAATTCATTAATAACCTCTGTGGTGAAATCAATTCGCAATCAAGCATTAGCGCAGTCGAAATATCTATATCAAACCTCATAAAAAACATGGCCCTCTCAGAACATTTCTCATTAACCAAAATAACAAAGGTGAAGACTAGCGGACTAATAATCAACAGGGATTCAATCGCAAATTTAGAGATAACCTCTAGGATGGATGCAATCAAAGACTTGAACGACTATACCAAGCAAGAAATAACCTCTATTGATAGGATTGCAGGCTGTACAACACTTGATGATAACATGATAAATTTTGAAGCATCCAAATCTGGCGTGATTTATATAAACAATCCAAACTGTGATGTTTCAACACTAGTAATGACCGCAATAACTAAAGACAAATAACTCCAAATAATTTCACAATAAAATTCAGTGGCCGCTACTGCGGCCTTTGACTTACTGTTATAAAAATGCAATTAAATACCATATATCTTTTCTTCTTAAATAGTCCTCTGAAACATCCCCCCTCTTTCCAGCCTGCGGCTATTCTTACACAGTCTTTGAGCATGGCTCCGACTAAGTAACCACAACACCATTTTGATGCTTCTCAGCCAGCACCTGCTGCAGCTCCTTGGCCACAGCTTCGGCCGACACTGATTGATCCCGCATAAACACCCGCACCTCAGCCGCCATTTCACACGCCCTCATCGACACCTGATAGCCAGCCACAGAGGCTCGGGAAGCAGCACTGCGCTGCAAAATTGCAGCCCGCACCTCCGCCGGCCGCGGTGCGAACTGCCGATCGGCATCCTCCCCAAGCTGCAGCACTGCCTCGCGAATCTGCTGCGCATTGAAGCCCCTGAGCATGCTCCCCCAGGCCAGCGCCACGCCGCGGGCATTACCGTCCAGCTGGTTAGCACTGGCTGGCCAAAGCCCGACCATCAACGGCAGCAGCTCCTCGGCCAGGAACACCGACATCCGGGCGCTGACCTGCGCCACATCCCCTGGTGCGCTCAGGGCCGTCGTCTCGTTAGAGCGGAGTGCTGTCGTCATAGACCCCCCTCCCCGACTCTCTGAGTGCCTGAGCGGCCTGCTGGGCCGCCTGTAGGTTCTCCAGTGGCTTGCGCTGCGCAGTGGTCCGGAACGAGCTGGCAGCCCGGCGTATCCAGTTACGCCAGGTCTTCTCCCAGTCCAGCTTGACGGCCTTGGCGCCGGGCAGCGCCTGCCAGTAATCCGCGAACGTTGCCGCCTCCAGCAGGATCCGCTCTCTGGGGAGGCCAGTCTCCTGGATAGCCCACCTCCCCCACTCGCCAGGGAGCACCCAGTCATTCGGCAAACGGGTACCTCGTCGTGGCGACCCACTGTCTGGGCGTTTGTCCCCCTGGGGGGATACAGGGGGGATCTTTGGTTCAATGACTGGATCTAAAGAGTGACTGATTCTATGTGCATCTCCTGCACTAGGGGTTTGTGCATCTCCTGCACATACCATGTGAATCTCCTGCACATTTGGATGTGCAGCTCCTGCACTATCAAGTGTCAGGATATACACGTTGGATCGCTTACCTGCAGGCCCAATGCGAGAGCTCTTTTGTAACAACCCTGTCTCACAAAGCGCATCAATATGGGTAATGACTGAGCGCCTGGATATCTCACACTGATCGGCAATATGTTGATGAGAGGGCCAGCATTCGCCAGTATCGCTGGCGTTGTCCGCCAGCTTGATCAGCACCAACTTCCGAAGTGGATTGCCCACCTTGATGCTCATGGCCTTGGCCATCAGTAGCATGCTCATGCCGCCACCTTCCCTTTCTTCTTATCTTCCCTCGCCTGCTGGCGTTGTTTCTTCTGGACCAGCTTGGCCATGCGCTTGGCGACCCGCAGACACTCCGAGAACACGGCTCCCTTCCGGAAACCTGAACTCTTCTCGTAGTGGCTGACAGCTTCCTTACAGGCCAGGTGAGCAGCTTCGGCAGAGAAACCGTCAGCGAGCAGAAGTTTGCGAACATGGTGCTCGATGAACTCCTTAGGATGCATGAAGCACCTCCTGCTCGGTGTAGGCACAGGCCGGGCACTCAAAGGCGTGGTCATCGGTACTGGATCGGAGTTCACTGCCGCATCGCGGGCAGTGGTCGAGATCATGAGGCAATGGGTGGCCCCCATGGGCCATGGTTGAATTGGTCATTGGCTGGGTCCTGGTTTGTAAAGCCCGGTGGTGAGGCGGGCCAAGGAAATTAGGCGCTAGGCTGGTTCTCGGCGCGTTCAAGGGTGCGAGCCTCAAGCTCGCGGGCCAGGCGCAGGGCCTGCCGGTCGGTACCGGCGGCATGGGCAGTCGAAATCAGCGGCTCATCGAGGGCCAGGGCCAGCTCATGCATGACCGACTTCAGGATGATGTTGTCCCGATCGCTGACATGCTGGGAAGCCGGGCGCGGCGGGCGGAGTTGCGTGGTCATGGGTTACCTCCCGAGGATGAAGTTGATGAGTTTTTGCAGGGGGCGAAGGGGGCGCTCCTCGTTGTAGGTGGCCTCGTCTTCCGGGCTGAACTGGAGCAGGCCGCGCTCGGGAAGGCCGGAGCCGTCCAGGATCTCCTCGACGGTCACGGGCGGATATCCCTGTTCAAGCAGGCTCCGATTGGCCCGTTTCACGGCCCTCGCCAGGATTTGTGGCTCATGTTGAGATATGGCCTTGAGCAGGATCAGCAACGAGGTGCGGGCAAATGCGGTTTCGGTCATGCGCAGTTCTGCGCCGACTTCCTGCCACACCTGGCGCTGGCCCGGGGTGCCACGCACCTTCAGCGGTGACAGCGTGTCGAGTTTTTCATGATCGGGGAGCGATATTCTTCCCATGGAGTTGGTCCTCTGTGTTGGGTAGAAAAGCGGGCCGGTGGTTAGGCGGCCTGCTGGGTTGCGATTTGTTCTGGTCGGTAATCCTCCCATCCCATATCGAGTGAATGCCCGCTATGGATAACAAAGCTGACAGCGTGGTTTGCAGGCACTATGCCCTTGTTGTGCTTCCTCCACTTAGAGAAGTTGCACCGGTCAATGCCGATAGCCTCACTGGCCTTGGCTGCATTGCCGAAATACTGTTCGACATCTTCAATGCGCATGGGTTGGTCCTCATCATATGGTCTTTGAAGCGCCATTTTGTTGCCAAAAGGAAATTTAAGTCAAGATGATCAGTGCCCCTTTGACAATCACCACCGCGGTAGACTTGGTGCAAGAAAGCAACATTGGTGAAGTGATGAAGAATTTTGCTGAGCGCCTTGAGGCTCGAATGAAAGAGATGGGGGTGTCACCTGCCGATCTCAGTAGAAAGAGCGGGGTGAGCAAGGCCGTTATAAGTCGCATGCTCAATGAGCCCGGGCGTGAGATAAGGGCTAGTAGCCTGATGTCCATCGGCAAGGCGCTCCGGATAGACCCGGTGTGGCTGTTCTTGGGACGCTCAGCAGACAGCTTGATCAGTGACATTGAAGCCGGTCCAGGTCTTGTACCTGTATGGACTATGGCTGCCCTTCAAAGAGACCATATCAGCGACGCATGGCCGCACACCAACACAGGAAAATCACTTGCTACAGAACGTGAAGGCCACCTGTTTGCTCTCGAAGCTGATGATGATCAACTGAAAGATGCAGGCATAATCACTGGTGTCACCTGCCTTGTTGACCTCGGAGACACAACCCCAGATCACGGTGACATCATGCTGGTTAAGATCATTTCCAGTGACCAGTTCCGCCTTCTACGAGCCATCAAGGGCTTAGACTGCTGGAGGTATGGAGTTGATGACCCTAGGGTCGGGAGCCTCACAGCTAAAGAGTTGATCACACTCGGCAAGGTCGTAGAAATCCGCAGATAACCACCTCCCTCCGCCATTCAATGAAGCCCGCCATGAGCGGGCTTTTTGTTGCCTTCTATAAATTTTTCAGTTTCCTTTTGGAATCAATGTTGACACGCAGTTGTCTTTTGGCAACAATGAATTTGTTCCAGATTGGCAACTACTTGTGAGATGCGATTTCAGGAAGCAACCAAGACAAAAATCACTACCCAGAGGACCAACTCATGAAAATCAATGACCCTGTGCAGTACACCAACCCCCGTACCCGCGTCTCCGTGCCGGCCGTGATCACCGACATCACCGACCTCGGCAAACGCCGCGGGGGTGGCCTGTTCTACACCGTCAAGACCGAGGCGGGTAAGGAACACCGGGCCCGGGCAGCCAGCTTGCAAGCGGCTGCGTAACGAGTCGCTCCCGCCAAGAGTGGGAGCACTCAACCGCATGAGCATTGGCTCAGTGTTCAACCGGTTGAGAAGCATCATCGACAACCAGCAACAGGACCCAGCCCCTGACCAGGGCAGAAGTGAGGCGCCTCACCAGCGCGTAAGAACGACAAAGCCCGCACGAGGCGGGCTTTGAAGGACTGGGGTACCACCCCAATCGGATGTTGCTAGGGGACCAACCCTAGCAACAGGACCCAGCATGACGAATCACGTGGGAATTAGCGAGGACCAACTCGCCAACAGGAGTGAATGTACCATGACCAAGCGCATTTTTTCCAGGGCCGCGAAACGTGCAGACCAGATTGTAACTGCCATCGCTGACCGCCTTAACGGCAACGCTGCCCGCCGCCGAGCCATCAAACAGCGCCTGCACCTGGCCATGATGGCCACCGAGCAACACCACATCGTCGCCGCTCGTGCTGCCCAGAAGCGCACCGCCGGCATCACCAAGCACAGCGCCCTCCTCCACTGGCGGGCCGAGTTCCACCGCAACGCCATCTGACCCGGGTCTGGCGCTTCCCTCATAGCGCCGTAGCCAAAGCCTCTTTCTCAAGCACCGCAAGGATGCTTTGGCTTCGCTCACGCCAAATTCGGCTGGGCTCGCTCTTTAACAACCAGGACAGGGCCGTCACCGCACGCAATCTGCTGGCCCGGCAGATCCCCGCTAACCCGTTCAAACCGGAATGCGGGGCTGGAAGGTGACACGGTGCCGGCTTGCGAGCCGGTATCCGAAGGTGGCTCTGGTGTAGCCGTGGCCGCCTTCGGATAACCACCACAGGACCCAGACCATGAAAAAGCGTACCGACCAAAGCAACATGACCATCCCTCCGCTCAATGATGCTTGCCGCAAGCGCCTGCGTCAGTTGCGTGAACGCCTCGGCTTCAGCCGGCCGGAGTTCGCCGACAAGTTGGGCATCCCGGCAACCACGCTCAAGAACTACGAGCTGAACTACCGGGAAATCAGCGGCGGCACCCTGCTGTTGATAGCACAGCACCCCGAGCTTTCGGCCCACTTCGCCTGGCTGACGACCGGCCAAGGAAAAGAGCCAGCAAAGACGGAGATATCAGAATGAAGATCCTTGGCCTTAGTAACCCTAACTGTATCGAGAGCATCGCTGTCCAGCGCAGAGTCGTGTCCATCCACATGCAGAACGATGGGGTTGGCGATCGTCGATTCGTCCCTGAAGTTGCACAAGCACTTCGCGAGATTGCACAAGCCCTGGACGATGGGCTCATTGGTAATGAAGCCGTGGACTTTCTAAAGAGTTCCGGAGGGACTGAAATCACCATGCATGGATTTAGCCTCTTCATGGGTGCTAGCGCAGTTGAACCGCAGGTCCAATCCGAAGAAAACCCACCGCTCTTGGTATTTCAGGTGAGGAGCCGTGACGGGAGAGTCATCAACATCTACAGCGATGGCTTTATCGATGGCGATGGGACTGCCGAATTTGGCTTCGTCAGGAACTACTTCACCCCTCGGTTCGATGCGATCAGGGGGCTACTCGTTCGGATGAAGGATCGAGAGATCTCCGATGACGAGCTTAAGCGAATTTTCGCTGGCTTTTGAGGGCATCTCACAAGGCACCGCCTTAAGCGCCAACGCTATCGGTTCAAACTCAGCCGAAAGAAAGTAAGTCAGCTGACCATTGTCTTCGTTAAAAGCGGAGAAAACGGTATGCCCTAGGATGCCCTGATCAATTAACACACTGTCCCACTCAGTAATTTGCTTGTGTTCAGCACCGCTAGTGCTGTCCGTAACCACCTTAAACCACGCCATAACTCCCCCAGCAAATGAAGTGCCAAATGATTCCAAGTTAACGTTTCTTGCTGGCGATTACCACCAGGACCCAGACCATGAAGCCACTGACCGAAGCCCAGATGATGGGATTTCGCGGCTCAATGCCGCCCCGCACCCAGCATCGCTACAGCGTGACCGTCGAACCCGGCGCAGCAGAGCGCCAGCTTGCCCACCAACGCACTGCAACCCGCCGCGCCATCGAGGAGTATCACGAGGCGCGAGCCCTGCAACTGGAAATGGAGATGTAGCCATGACCAACGAAACCGCCCTGCTTGCCCTGCTGGAGAGCCAGGAGGCCGAGGCCAACGCCAAGGCCGAGTGGGTCGCCGAGTGGATCGCGGCCAACCGTCCCCTGCTACTGGCCGGGGAACTCGATACCGACCTGTCCACCCTGCTGGCCGAGGTGAACCACGACCAGGGCCTGCAGCTCAACCAGGCGATGTTCCTGCTGATGACCGAGGGCGATCCTGCCCCGCTGATGCAGTTCACCAAGCAGTTGATGGACGCTGCCCTGGCCGCCCTGGCCCAGGCCGCCTGGCGCAGTCACCTCGCCGCCCTGCACGACGCCATGAGCGAGGAGCAATGGGAGCAGTACCAGCACAGGAGCGCAGCATGAATGCCATCGCCGACACCTCCGCCGCGCACCCGCTTGGCCGGGTGTTCGGCCTCTCCAACGAGGAGTACCACGCTGGCCCCGGGGTCAGCAAAAGCCAGCTCGACCAGATAGCCGAGAGTCCGGCCACCTATATCTGGGCCAAGAATGCCCCGGTAGATGAGGAGAAGCTCAAGGCCTTCGACATGGGCAGCGCCATCCACTGCCTGCTGCTGGAGCCCGACGAGTTCAAAGACCGCTTCATCATCGCCCCACCGTTCAACCGCCGCACCAACGCCGGCAAAGCAGAAGAGGCAGAGTTCCTGGCCAGCTGCGCCGAGCTGGGCAAGACGGTGATGGATGCCGAGGAGGGACGCAAGCTCTACCTGATGCGCGACAGCGTGATGGCCCACCCGGACGCCCGCTGGCTGCTGGAACAAGAGGGGCACAGCGAGGCCTCCTTCTACTGGATTGACCCCCAGACCCAGGAGCTGTGCCGGATCCGCCCCGACCGCCACCTGAGCGATCACCCCATCATGATCGACGTGAAGTCGGTGGACGATATGGGGCGCTTCGAGCGCCATGTCGAGGACTTCCGCTACCACGTGCAGGATGCCATGTACTCCGAAGGCTTCCACCGGGTGATGGGCGAGGAGCCGGAATTCGTCTTTCTGGCTGTCAGCACCAGCGTGAACTGTGGCCGCTACCCGGTGCGGGTGCGCCCCCTGACGGATGACTGGAAAGATGCGGGCAAGGACCTGTTCCGCCGCGACCTCCATCGCTTCCACGACTGCCGGGTCAACAACGACTGGCACGACTTCAAACCCCTCCAGCGCCCAGCCTGGGCGACAAGGAAAGCAGCATGAATGACGTATCAAACGTAGAGACTTTGGTGCCATTAGAGGGCAGCTCTGGCCACTTCTTCGCAATGATTGCACCCCAGCTTCGCAGCCAGGGCATTGAGGCCCTTCTGCCGTCAGGCGTGAGCTTTGAGGCTTTTGTGCGGGCCGCCGCCACTGCCATGGCACAGAACCCAGAGTTGGCAAACGCCGACCAAAAGTCAGTCATCCAGTCCCTTATCCGGTGTGCGACACACGGGCTTGTGCCGGACAACCGAGAGGCGGCACTGGTCACCTTCAAGGAGAAGCAAGGCACCGACTTCGTCCTCAAAGCGCAGTACATCCCCATGGTTGACGGCGTGCTAAAGCGCGCCCGCATGAGCGGTCAGATTGCCGTCATTGCCGCCAAAGCCGTGTTTGATGGCGACGCCTTCGATTACTGGATGGACGAACAAGGTGAACACATCAACTACCGCCCCACCTTCAAAGGCCGGGGCAAGTTCTCACTGGCTTTCGCTTTTGCCAAGCTGCACTCAGGCGAATTGATTGTCGAGGTCATGCCAAAAGAGGATATCGAGCGCGTCAAAAGTGCCAGTAAGACCGGTAATAGCGAATACGGGGCTTGGGCCAAGTGGTACGACAGGATGGCGGTAAAAAGCGTCCTACATCGCCTCGCCCGACGTCTCCCGTCCGCATCAGAACTGGTTACCTTGCTGGAGTCTGGCGATGAGTTCGACTTCTCGCGGCAGCCAGAGAAACCCATCCCAAAACAAGGCGGTAGCCGCGCCTTGGATGCCATCCGCGGCCAGAGCACCGAATCGGTCACCCTGGAACATGAGCAGATGGCCGAACCCGCCCAAGCGGACCACGCCAACGCCTACGCCGACCACTGCGCCGCCATTGAGGGGGCCAGCGATACCGTCGAGTGGCAACAGGCCTACACAGGCGCCTGGGCATGGGCCAACGAAACCGGCGACCAGAACATCATCGCCGGCATCAAGCAGATCGCCGGCGAGCGCAAGAAGCAGCTCAGTACCGGGCACAGCGCCCAGCAATAACCAACAAGGCCCGCTCACTGCGGGCCTTTTCAATCCGAAGGACCCGCCATGACCGAACAAGCCAAAACAGAGACAACCCAGGCCCAACTGGTTGTCATCGAACCCACCTCCGCCGTCGCCCTGTTCACCGAGGGCCAGGGCGTGGCTGAACTGCTGGCAGACATTCGCCAGAAGGCAACCAGCCTGGTGCCCGACATCACCACCGCCAAGGGCCGCAAGGAGGTCGCCAGCATCGCCCATGCCGTCGCCCGCACCAAGACCTACCTGGACGGGCTCGGCAAAGAGCAAACGGACAAGTTCAAGGAGATCCCCAAGCGCATCGACGCCAATCGCAAGCAGATCCGCGACACCCTGGACGCCCTGAAAGACGAGGTGCGCGCCCCGCTCACCCAGTACGAAGCGGCAGAGGAAGCCCGAGTGGCAGCACTGCAATCCCGACTGGCCCGCCTCAATGAACTGGGATCCTCTGCCAGCATCGAGATCGCCGCCGCCGACCTGCAGGTCATGCTGCAGGAGGTCGAGCAGAACGCCCTGGACGACTCCTGGCAAGAGCTGCTGCCCCAGGCGACCGTCGCCAAGGAGCTCGCAACCAAGCGCCTCGGCGAGGCCCTGGCAGCCCGCCATAAGTACGAAGCAGAGCAGGCCGAGCTGGAGCAACTGCGCCAGAAGCAGGCCGAACAGGATCGCATCGACCGCGAGCGCCTGATAGCCGAGCAGGCGGCGGAGCAAGCCCACCGGGAGGAAGAGAATCGCCAGCGCCTGGAGCGTGAAGCCGCCCAGCACCGCGAGCAGGAGGCCCAACGCCAAGCCCAGGTGGCACAACAGGCTGCAGAGAAGGCCCGGCGTGATTCCGAAGCCTCTGAGATGGCCCGCCAGCAGGCCGAAGCCAACGCTGCTCGCCAGGCGGAAGAGGCCGCCGCTCGCGCTGCTGAGCAAGAGCGTCAGCGCATCGCCGACGAGCAGCGCCAGAAAGCCGCAGAGGATGCTGCACGCGCCGCCGATATGGAGCACCGCCGCACCATCAACAACGCCATCCTGATGGACCTGATGGGCCTGGGAATTGAGGAAGAAAAAGCCATCAACCTTATCAAGCACATCGCTGGCAACAAGATCGACCACCTGACAATCAACTACTGATGACACGGTTCCAAAAGGAGAGGTTCCAATATGGCAGACTACCGTGGCTCCACTACCCCCACCGGCACCCGGGACATGACCCAGACACCGCTCTGGCTGTTCCGGGCGCTGGATCTGGAATTCAACTTCGCCCTTGATGCCGCCGCACTGCCGGAAACGGCGCTCTGCGAGAAGTACCTGACACCGGATATCGACGCCCTGAGCGTGGACTGGGGCGACTTTATCAGCCCGTCAGTGCGCTCACCTTGGGCATGGCTCAACCCGCCCTACTCCGATATCGGGCCGTGGGTGGAAAAAGCCATCGAGCAGCAGGGGCGCGGCATCGGCACCGTCATGCTGGTCCCCCAGGACACCAGCACAGAATGGTATCCCGGTATGCGTGCCAGCGAGGTGCGGCACATCACTGGTTACCACGATGAGAACGGCAAGTGGCGCAACGGCCGGGTGAGCTTCATCAACAAGGCAACCGGCGAAGAGATGAAGGGAAACCCCAAGGGCTCCATGCTCCTCATCTTCGCCCCCAACTGGCGCGGCGAATGCCGGATCCGCGATGTCAGCAAGCTGACGCTGCTGCTGTCTGGTGTGGAGCCGATCAGCACTGCCGCCTGATCCCATCTCTCTCACACCCTGGATTCCGGGGATAACGAAATCACGGCCCTTCCTTCAATCAAATTGGCGCCCCATCCTCTGAAACAGGAGGGCCACGCCATGCAACAACTTCAACTGACCATCGACCAGGACAGCCAGCTTCTCAATGAGCTGGTCAGCACCGTGCGCTCCCCCACCCTTTCCCGATCGGCCAAGCTCGCCGAGATCGGCCGCATCCTGGCGCACTTCGACCTGCCCATCGAAGCTCCCCGGGTTGCCGGCCAGCTCTGGAGCGCCACCGACCTGGGCAAGGAGCTGGGGGTCAGTGCCCAGGCCATTGGCCGGCTGGCCAACCAGCACCAACTCAAACGCCCGGCGTTCGGGGAGTACCGCCTTGACCAGGCGGTCAGCAGCAGGAAGCAGGTTGAATGCTTCCTCTACAACCGAGCAGGCCGGGATGAAATAACCAGACTAATGAGGACCAACAGATGCAGCAATTCGTCTACCCATGTGCCAGGTGGGTGAGGCCGAAATTATTCGCCGAACTGACAGGCATGACAGAAAAAGCCGCCGAGGGACGGCGCTTAAAAGGAGAGTGGCCGGAAGGGCGGGTATGGTGCCGAGCCCCGGATAACCAGATTCGTTACAACGTTGCGGAGTATGACAAGTGGGTCGAGTCAAACATGATGATCTAGTGGCTGGAGTCACTGGATTGGAGGTTCATGGCAAAAAGCTGCGCATTACCTTCACCTATAAACGGGCGCGCTGCCGGGAGGTCCTCGACCTCCCCATCACCAAAGCGAACGTGAAGTTTGCCACCAACAAGCTGGCGACCATCAAGCATGAGATTGCGATCGGCACCTTCAGCTACGCACATCATTTCCCCGACAGCCCAGCACTGACTCGATTTGGAGGAAGCCGGCGAAACGTCACCATCTGGGAGGCCTATCAGGATTTCTGGCGGCTTCACAAACCCATGCTGAAGCCTACCTCTCGTCATGGCTATCCGTTCGCCATCGAGGCGTGCATCAATGTCCTGGGTAAGGACCGACAGGTATCAACACTGATGCCCAAGGACATTGAGCTGATCCGCAATGAGCTGCACATCTCACTCAAACCCAACTCCATCGTCACCTACCTTGGGCGATTCAGGCAGTTGCTTCGCTGGTGTGAGAAGAACAACCTTCTTGCGGATGCAGCAAAACTCACGGGAGGAGTGAGGCCCGTCACCACCAGAAAAACCTCACCGGCAGACCCTTTCGAATTTGATGAATACACCCGGCTGCTGGAAGCATGCTCCCACGAGCAGCAACGAAACATGATCACCCTTGCCATCTATACTGGCCTTAGAACAGGCGAGTTGAGGGCTCTTGCTTGGGAGGACATCGACCTCGAAAAAGGGGTCATGGTCATCAGCAGGAACATCAGTAACGAATCGGACTATTTCAAACTGCCCAAGACCAACGAGCCCCGGGAGGTTGATCTGCAACCGCCCGTGATCGCAGCTCTCAAGTCACAGATGGCATTGTCGTTCATGCGTGCTGTGGTGTCGGTAGATGTGGACATGAACGGTCGTATCGAGAGCCAGAGCATCAGGCCGGTATTCACGCCTAAGGTGACGGGCCCCCATGTTCCACACGCCAAAGAGTTCTTCACCGCCGCCGGGGTGTCTCATGCCTGGAGCAACATCATGAGGAGAGCCGGAGTAAGATACCGGCGCTTCTATCAACTTAGGCATACGTTTGCTAGTTGGAACCTGACGTCGCATGGAAATCTCGCGTATATTGCAGCGCAAATGGGTCACGCTGACCTTGAAATGTTACAATCCGTCTACGGAAAGTGGATCGCCTCGGCGAGCAAATCTGAGGCGGTCAGGATCTGGGAGCAGATGCAATCAAAAGGCCTTTTTGCCCCAATGACGCCCCAAGAAAAAAAGATCCAACAGTAAGCGATTGATTTATTAGATAAATAGTCAACCCCCACAATTCCCGGCAAAGGAACTGGAACCCCCCATGAACAAATTGCTTATCAAGAATGCCACCCTGGTCAACGAAGGCCGCATCTATGCCTCCGACGTCCTGATCGAGGGTGAGCGGATCGCCCGCGTCGCCCCGGACATCAGTGCCCCCGATGCCGTGGTGATCGATGCAACGGGCCGTCATCTCATCCCCGGGATGATCGATGATCAGGTCCACTTCCGGGAGCCCGGCCTGACCCACAAGGGAACCATCGCCAGTGAATCCCGGGCCGCCGTGGCCGGTGGCACCACCAGCTTCATGGAAATGCCCAACGTCAATCCCCAGACCACCACCATCGACGCCCTCGAAGCCAAATACCAGATCGCCGCCAACTCCGCCGCCGCCAACTACAGCTTCTACCTGGGTGCCACCAACGACAACCTGGAAGAGATCAAGAAACTCGATCCCAAGCAGTCCTGCGGCATCAAGATCTTCATGGGGGCCTCCACCGGCAACATGCTGGTGGACAACCAGGAGACCCTGGCAGCCATCTTCCGCGAAAGCCCGGTGATGATCGTCACCCACTGCGAGGACACCCCGTCCATCAAGGTGCTGGAAGACGAAGCTCGCGCCAAGTGGGGCGAAGACGTGCCCATGCGCGAGCACGGCCGCATCCGCAGCGCGGACGCCTGCTACAAATCCTCCAGCATGGCGGTCTCCCTGGCCAAGCAGTACGGCGCCAAGCTGCACGTGCTGCACCTGACCACGGCGAAAGAGCTCTCGCTCTTTACCGCCACCCCGGATCTGAAGGATCTCAAGGACAAGAACATCACCGCCGAAGTGTGCGTCCACCACCTCTTCTTCAACGAGGCGGACTACGACACCCTGGGCAGCCAGATCAAGTGCAACCCGGCGGTGAAGAGCGCTGCCGACCAGCACGCCCTGCTGGATGCGGTACGCAACGATGTGCTCGACATCATCGCCACCGACCACGCCCCCCACACCTGGGAAGAGAAGCAGAACAGCTACTTCAAGGCGCCGTCCGGCGTGCCCCTGGTGCAGCACTCCCTGCAGGCGCTGCTGGAGCTCTACCACAACGGGGTCTTCAGCCTGGAAACCATCGTCAAGAAGACCTCCCACGCGGTGGCCGAACGCTTCCAGGTGCAGGATCGCGGCTACATCCGGGAAGGCTACTTCGCCGACCTGGTGCTGCTGGATCTCGGCAAGCCCTACGTGGTCACCGACAGCAACCTGCTCTATCTGTGCGGCTGGTCCCCGTTCAACGGCTACCGCTTCCAGAGCACCATCGAGATGACCCTGGTGAACGGCCAGATTGCCTGGCAGAACGGCCAAGTCACCGACAAGGTATTGGGCAAGCGTCTCACCTTCAACCGCTGATCTGGATGATGACCGCTTCCAGCGCGCCTTGCTTGAGATGACCCTGGTCAACGGGCAAATAGCCTGGCAGAACGGCCAAGTCACCGACAAGGTATTGGGCAAGCGACTCACCTTCAACCGCTGATCTCGGCTTGAGAGCATCACGCCAAACGGCCGCCCATCAGGGCGGCCGTTTTTCATGCTAGACGGCGGTGATGTGCCGACAAAATGCACCACTGGTCGCACTTTGATCCGAAGTTGCTCGCAAAGCAGGCAAACGATCTCGAACCTGGATTTCCCCTGTTGACAGGGTCGGGGCATCTCCATAAACTCCCTCCCCGTCAGCCGAGCTGACTCCGTCGGTGTGTAGCGCAGCCAGGTAGCGCATCTGCATGGGGTGTAGAGGGTCGGAGGTTCGAATCCTCTCACACCGACCAAATTCCCCGAGAAAGGCCTTGTCAGACGACAAGGCCTTTTCTTTTATGGTCTTCCACCGCGATTGTCTCTCCGATCCCTTTGTGCTGTAGTAAAACCCCCTTTGCCAAGCGGCCCGCATCATGTTGCCTTCCCTTCGTACTTTCTGCACCCTTGCCCTCAGCGCCCTGCTGGTCGGCCAGCTCGCGGGCTGCGCCACCGCCTATGACAGTGAAAAATCGTTCTGGAATGGCCAGACCGGTTTTTCACAGACCCAGCTTGGCCCGGCCCGCTGGCAACTGGAGTTTGTGGGAAACGATCTGGTGGACAGGGAAACGGCGCGCAAATACGTGCTCAAGCGGGCCGGTGAGGTGGCACTGGCAAAGGGATACCCCTGGATTCGGGTCGAGACGCTGACCCTGTCGCGGGATGCCGTCAGGGTCACCCCGACCCGCCCCCAATTCGGGTTCGACGAGTACGAGCCAGACACCTTCATGGACGACATGCAGGTGGAACATCGCACCTCGGCCCTGCTCGTCTTCACCCTGGAGGCCAGCCCCCGGGACGCGCAGAGCATGGAAGCCGTTTATCTCGCAAAAATTAAAATAAACAGCGATTAATACAAATAAATCACAAGATGCATATCAAATGCAGCTAATAACAGCACAAAACTCCGAAACAAGTCACTGGATTTCCCCTTCGCGATTAGGCATTCTCCAGCACACCGGCTGTCTGGATTCCACCGCCCGGATCACAAAAAAGGACTGAGGCGGCCCCTCGCCGCCTGCACAGGCATTGCACCTATCGAAACCGGAACTCCCCCATGAAAATGAACAAGTTGACCGTTGCCATCCTCATTGCGATGTTGCTTGGCATCGTGACCGGGCAGGGTTATCGCCTGCTCGCGCCCGCACAGGCCGCAGGCTTTGCCGATGACATCACCCTGCTGACCGACATCTTCCTGCGCCTCATCAAGATGATCATCGCCCCCCTGGTGTTCACCACGCTCGTGGTCGGCATCGCCAAGATGGGTGACACCCGCACCGTGGGCCGCATCGGCGTCAAGACCCTGGGCTGGTTCATGCTCGCCTCCCTGATGTCCCTGACCCTGGGGCTGGTGATGGTGCACCTGATGCAGCCGGGGGTGGGGCTCTCCCTCTCCCTGCCCGATGACGGCACCAGCTCAGGCGTGGTTGCCACCGCCATCTCCCTCAAGGATTTCGTGACCCACGCCATCCCGAAAAGCGTGGTCGAGGCGATGGCCACCAACGAGATCCTGCAGATCGTGGTCTTCTCCCTCTTCTTCGGGCTGGCCGCCGCCGCCCTGGGGGACGACGCCAAGCCCGTGGTCAAGCTGATGGCCAGCGGCGCCGAGATCATGCTCAAGGTGACCGGCTACGTGATGAACTTCGCCCCGTTCGCGGTGTTTGGCGCCATCGCCGCCATGGTCGCCAAGGAGGGGCTCGGCATCCTCGCTACCTATGGCACCTTCATGGCCCAGTTCTATCTGGCGCTGGGCTGCCTATGGCTGCTGCTCATCGCCATGGGCAGCCTCTTCATCCGCCGCCGCATCCTGACCCTGCTGGCCCTCATCCGCGAGCCCATCCTGCTGGCCTTCTCCACCGCCAGCTCCGAGGCTGCCTACCCCAAGACCCTGGACAGGCTGGAGAAATTTGGCTGTGACAAGCGCATCGCCAGCTTCGTGCTCCCCATGGGCTACTCCTTCAACCTGGACGGCTCCATGATGTACTGCACCTTCGCGGTGATGTTCATCGCCCAGGCCTATGGCATCGAGCTCTCCACGGCCCAGCAGATCACCATGCTGCTGCTGCTGATGGTTACTTCCAAGGGAATGGCCGGGGTGCCCCGCGCCTCCCTGGTGGTGATTGCCGCCACCCTCAACCAGTTCCACATCCCGGAAGCGGGCATCCTGCTGCTGCTCGGTATCGACCACTTCCTCGACATGGGGCGCTCCGCCACCAACGTGCTGGGCAACGCCATCGCCGCGAGCGTGGTAGCCAAGAGCGAAGACAGCCTGGGGGAGACCGCCCCCCTCGGCGAGGTGGACACCGCCAAGGCGTGATCCCCCCTGACCCCCATGACAACGGCCCGCCTCTGCGGGCCGTTGTCATATGCCTGATGGGGCACGCCGCGCCTCAGCACCAGCGCCTGACCTGTCGGCAATAGTCGTCATAGGCATCGCCGAATTGTCGCCGCAGCGCCTGCTCCTCCGCCAGGATCTGGAAGCGGGTAAGCCAGCCCCAGAGCAGCAGCGGCCCGAGCCACACTGCCATGCCTCCCAGATAGCACGCCAGCGCCAGGGTCCAGCAGAGCAGCCCCAGATACATGGGATTGCGGCTGATGCGATAGACGCCCCGGGTCACCAGCACCCGGCTGCTCTCCAGCCGCTGGGGGTGCACGGCGGTGCGCTGCTGCCAGAAATGCAGAAGCGCACCGCCTCCCAGCAGGGCTCCCGCCAGCCACAGCGTGGCGACCAGCACCAGCCACAGTGGCGCCGCCCTCCCCTCGCCCCGTCCCAGCCACATGGCGAGCACGATGACGACGAACAGCAGCAGCGGTGGAATCCGCAACGTCAGCTTCATATTTTCTTCCTGCAACACGTGCCACGATTGACGCCGTTGAGATACACTCCCAGAGTCGGCATCTGGATAAAAAGTGAAATATATCATTAGCATAGCAACATGCTATCACCAGCCCTGCCGCAGCTCGCCTCAGCGATGAGCCCAGCCTCAACTCAAGACAATAAGAAAGGACTTGCCCCATGCACAAGAAAACACTGCTCGCGACCCTGATCTTTGGCCTGCTGGCCGGCCAGGCGGTCGCCGCCCCCTATCTGCCGCTCGCCGACGACCACCGCAACGGTCAGGAACAGACCGCCGCCAACGCCTGGCTGGAAGTGGATCTCGGTGCCTTCGAGCACAACATCCAGACCCTGAAGAATCGCCTCGGTGACAAGGGCCCGCAGATCTGCGCCATCATGAAGGCGGACGCCTACGGTCACGGCATCGACCTGCTGGTCCCTTCCGTGGTCAAGGCAGGCATCCCCTGCATCGGCATCGCCAGCAACGAAGAAGCACGTGTTGCCCGCGAGAAGGGCTTCGAAGGTCGCCTGATGCGGGTGCGTGCCGCCACCCCGGATGAAGTGGAGCAGGCCCTGCCCTACAAGCTGGAAGAGCTCATCGGCAGCCTGGAGAGCGCCAAGGGGATCGCCGACATCGCCCAGCGCCATCACACCAACATCCCGGTGCACATCGGCCTGAACTCCGCCGGCATGAGCCGCAACGGCATCGATCTGCGCCAGGACGATGCCAAGGCCGATGCCCTGGCCATGCTCAAGCTCAAAGGGATCACCCCGGTCGGCATCATGACCCACTTCCCGGTGGAGGAGAAAGAGGACGTCAAGCTGGGGCTGGCCCAGTTCAAGCTGGACTACCAGTGGCTCATCGACGCCGGCAAGCTGGATCGCAGCAAGCTCACCATCCACGCCGCCAACTCCTTCGCCACCCTGGAAGTGCCGGAAGCCTACTTTGACATGGTGCGCCCGGGCGGCATCATCTATGGCGACACCATTCCCTCATACACCGAGTACAAGAAGGTGATGGCGTTCAAGACCCAGGTCGCCTCCGTCAACCACTACCCGGCGGGCAACACCGTCGGCTATGACCGCACCTTCACCCTCAAGCGCGACTCCCTGCTGGCCAACCTGCCGATGGGCTACTCCGACGGCTACCGCCGCGCCATGAGCAACAAGGCCTATGTGCTGATCCATGGCCAGAAGGCCCCCGTCGTGGGCAAGACTTCCATGAACACCACCATGGTGGACGTCACCGACATCAAGGGGATCAAACCCGGTGACGAGGTGGTCCTGTTCGGACGCCAGGGTGATGCTGAAGTGAAACAATCCGATCTGGAGGAGTACAACGGTGCCCTCTTGGCGGACATGTACACCGTCTGGGGCTACACCAACCCCAAGAAGATCAAGCGCTAAGCAAATTGCTGGCATGAAAAAGGGCTCCCGAGGGAGCCCTTTTTACTGCACCGTTCACGCCGCCTTTTTGCGGGTCATCAGCAGACTCAGCCCCATGGAGGCCAGCAGGATCAGCGCCACCACGCCAAGGGCGATGCCGGTCGGTATCTTGAAGATATCGAGCAGCAACATCTTGACCCCGATGAACATCAGGATCAGCGCCAGGCCGTATTTGAGCAGGGCGAAGCGATCGGCCACCCCGGCCAGCAGGAAGTACATGGCGCGCAGCCCCATGATGGCGAAGATGTTGGAGGTGAGCACGATGAAGGGATCCGTGGTCACCGCGAAGATGGCCGGGATACTGTCCACCGCGAAGATGAGGTCGCTCACCTCCACCAGCACCAGGATGAGCAGCAGCGGGGTCGCGTAGCGCACACCGTCACGCCAGACGAAGAACTTCTCCCCCTCCAGCGTCTCGGTCACCTTGAAGCGACGACGCATCCAGGCGAGCAGGGCATTGTTCTCGAGATCCGGCTCCTTGTCGGCCGCCCACAGCATCTTGGCACCGGTCAGCAGCAGGAAGGCCCCGAACAGGTAGAGGATCCAGTGGAACTGCTCGATGAGCCAGCTGCCCGCGAACACCATGCCGGCGCGCATCACGATGGCCCCCAGCACCCCGTAGAGCAGGACCCGGCGCTGCAGCTCCGCCGGGATGGCGAAGTAGCCGAACAGCATCAGCCAGACGAAGACGTTGTCCACCGCCAGTGCCTTTTCGATGAGGTAGCCGGTGAGAAACTCCAGCCCCTTCTGGTTCGCGATCTCGCGCCCGGCACTGTGATCCAGCCAGAGCCAGATGGCCAGGTTGAACAGGAGCGCCACGCTGACCCAGATGAGAGACCAGATGCCCGCCTCTTTCAGCGACACCTTGTGCGCCTTGCCGCCACCGACAAAGCGGATATCAATCCACAACAGGACCAGCACTATGCTGAAGAAACCGGTCCACATCCACCATTCACCCATTTTCACTTCTCCCAAAACGACAAAACCCACGGCCGGGAGGCAGTGGGTTCGCGTTTGGAGCAGATACACCTTGCCTCTCGGCAAGGTCTCACTTACAGCCGACTTGCGTCAACTGCCCGGCTGCCGGATGCACTGCAGGATATGGGTGCACCGTAATGACGACAAACCGGCGAGAAGTTACTCCCCTTGTGCGGCGGATAGTAACAGTCCGGGAAGATGGCGCCAAGAGGCATCTTATCCCCCATGCAATAAAAAGGGCGCCAGCACGCGCCCTTCTCGATACGGTTCTCCTTAGAACCTGTTTACGAGCTGTCGCGAGAGGTCGTCAACAAGGTAAAGAGCAGCGCAGGAACCGGAATGTATATGAATACATGAGCACTCTTTGTTACAAACAAGCGAGCAGCGCATGAGCCTTGATCACGGCCTCGCAGCAAGATCGTTAACAGGTTCTCAGAGCGGGTCCACCTTGAGGCAGGAGACCGCGTGGTCGAAGTTGCCCTCGAGCTGGGGCCGGGTCTTGGCGCACTCCGGACCTGCCACCGGGCAGCGGGTACGGAACACGCAACCGGAGGGCGGATTCATGGGGGATGGCAAGTCCCCTTCCAGGATCTGGATGACCTTGCTGCGTTCCAGATCCGGATCCGGGATGGGGACCGCCGACATCAGCGCCTTGGTATAGGGGTGCAGGGGATTGGCGAAGATCTCCTTGCCGGTCCCCAGCTCCACCGCGTTGCCCAGGTACATCACCAGCACCCGATCGGAGATGTGTTTGACCACTGAGAGGTCGTGGGCGATGAAGATGAGGGAGAGCCCCATCTCCTTTTGCAGGGATTTGAGCAGGTTCACCACCTGAGCCTGGATGGAGACATCCAGCGCCGAGACCGGCTCGTCACAGATGATCATCTTGGGCTCGAGGATGAGCGCCCGGGCGATGCCGATGCGCTGGCACTGGCCGCCGGAGAACTCATGGGGGTAACGGTTCACCAGGTTCGGCAACAGACCCACCTTGGTCATCATGGCGCGCACCTTCTCCTTCACCTCTTCCCTTGGCAGGGTCGGGTAGAAGGTGATGAGGGGCTCGGCGATGATGTCGCCTATGGTCATGCGGGGGTTCAGGGAGGCCAGCGGGTCCTGGAAGATCATCTGGATCTCCTTGCGCTTCTCCCGCAGGGCGTTCTGCTCGAGCTTGGTCAAGTCCTGCCCAAGCCACACCACCTTGCCGTCGGTGGCCGGTACCAGGCCGATGAGGGCACGGGCGAAGGTGGATTTGCCGCAACCGGACTCCCCCACTACGCCCAGGGTCTCCCCTTCGTAGAGGCGCAGGGTCACCCCGTCCACCGCCTTCAGGGCGGAGGGCTTGGCCCAGGGCCAGGCCTTGTCACTCTTGATATGGAAGTGAACCTTGAGGTCGGACACTTCCAGCAGCAGTTTCTTGTCAGTACCCATTTAGTTCACTCCCTTGATCATGGCATCCGATACCCAGTGGCACGCCCGCTCCCGGCCGTCGTTGAACGGTGTCAGGATCGGCGATTGCTGGCCACAAATCTCGCTCACCCGGTGGCAACGCTCCTGGAAGGGACAGCCGGTGGGCAAACGCAGCAGGTTGGGCGGATTGCCCGGAATGGTGGGCAGCTCTTCCCCTTCGGTGTCGAGGCGGGGAATGGCGCGCAGCAAGCCTTCGGTATAGGGGTGGCTCGGGCGATAGAAGATATCGTTGACCCGGCCGTACTCCATGGTCCGGCCTGCGTACATCACCAGCACCTTGTCGCAGATGCCGGCCACGACGCCAAGATCGTGGGTGATCATGATGATGGCGGTGTTGAACTCGCGCTTGAGCTCGTTCATCAGGGTCATGATCTGGGCTTGTACCGTCACGTCCAGCGCCGTGGTCGGCTCGTCGGCGATGAGCAGCTGCGGCCGGCACAGGAGCGCCATGGCGATCATCACCCGCTGGCGCATGCCGCCTGAGAACTCGTGGGGGTACATGTTCATCCGCTTGCGCGACTCAGGGATCTTCACCGCGTCCAGCATGCGCACCGACTCCTCGAAGGCGGCAGCCTTGGTCATCCCCTTGTGCAGCATCAGCACTTCCATCAGCTGATCCTTGACCTTCATGTAGGGGTTGAGCGACGTCATGGGGTCCTGGAAGATCATGGCGATCTTCTCGGAGCGGATCTTGTTGAGCTTGTGCTCCGGCAGATTCAGGATCTCGTCCCCCTGAAATTTGGCCGAGCCGGTGATGACACCGTTCTTGGCCAGCAGCCCCATGATGGCAAAGGCAGTCTGGGACTTGCCTGAGCCTGACTCCCCGACGATCCCCAAAGTTTCGCCAGCAGAAAGAGAAAAGTTGAGGTCGTTGACGGCCACCACATTGCCGTCCGGGGTCTTGAACTCGACCCGCAGATCTTTCACATCCAGTAATTTCATCTCAGTACTCCTTATCGCGCTGTCGTGATGGGGGCCTGCCCGTGGTGAACGCGGTGCGTTCCCTGAACGGGTCTGATGGCCCCTTGGCGTCTTGCCGGTCCCTGGGTATCAGCGATCCTTGGGATCCAGGGCATCACGCAGACCATCCCCGAGGAAGTTGAAGCAGAACAGGGTCACCACCATGAAACCGGCGGGGAACAGGAGTTGCCAGATGGCCACTTCCATCGACTTGGAGCCTTCATCCAGCAGGGCGCCCCAGCTGGTCATGGGCTCTTGCACGCCCAGACCCAGGAAGCTCAGGAAGGATTCGAACATGATCATCCCCGGCACCAGCAGGGTGGCGTAAACCGCCACTATCCCGAGCACGTTGGGCACGATATGACGGGTGATGATCTTCCACTTGGAGACGCCGCAGACGTGGGCCGCCTCGATGAACTCCTTGCTCTTGAGACTCAGGGTCTGGCCGCGCACGATACGCGCCATGTCGAGCCAGCTCACCGCGCCGATGGCGAGGAAGATGAGGGCCAGATTGCGACCGAAGAAGGTCACCAGCATGATCACGAAGAACATGAAGGGGAAGGCGTTGAGGATCTCAAGCACGCGCATCATCAGGCTGTCGACGCGACCGCCGATGAAGCCGGACGCGGCGCCGTAGAGGGTGCCGATGATGACAGCCACCAGGGCCCCCATGATGCCGACCATCAGGGAGATGCGTCCGCCGAGCAGGGTACGCACGAACAGGTCGCGCCCCAGGCTGTCGGTGCCGAACCAGTGGCCGGTCTCCATGTCCGGGGCACTCTGCATGGCCCCCCAGTCCGGGTCATCGAACGTGTACTGGGACAGGTGGGGCCCCACGATCACCGCCAGACCGATGATGGTCAGGATGATGAGGCTGGTCAGGGCCGCCTTGTTGCGCAGGAAACGGCGACGGGCATCCTTCCACAGGGAGCGTCCTTCCACCACTTCCACTTTCTGGGCGAACGCCTCGACGGCTTCGCGCTTTTCAGTTGTGACTACCATGATGAACTCCCGGCTTAGTAACGGATCTTGGGATCGATGACGGCATAGAGAATATCGACCACGGCGTTAAAGGTGATGGTGAGGGCGCCGACCAGAATGGTCAGACCGAGCACCATGGAGTAATCACGGTTGAGGGCACCGTTGACGAACAGCTGGCCGATCCCCGGCAGGCCGAAGATGGTCTCGATGACCACGGAGCCGGTGATGATGCCCACGAAGGCCGGTCCCAGGTAGGAGACCACCGGCAGCATGGCCGGGCGCAGCGCGTGCTTGAGGATGATGTGACGCAGGGGCAGCCCCTTGGCGCGGGCGGTACGGATGAAGTTGGAGTTCATGGTCTCGATCATGCTGCCGCGCATGATGCGGGAGATGGCGGAGATGTAGTACATCATCATGCCGAACACCGGCAGTACCATGAACTGGGCGCCGCCCCCCTGCCAGCCTCCCGCCGGGAACCAGCCCAGATAGATACTGAAGAAGAGCACCAGCAGCGGTGCCAGCACGAAGCCGGGTATCACCACCCCGGCCATGGCCGACGACATCAACAGGTAGTCGATGAGGGTGTTCTGTTTCAGGGCCGCAATGGTGCCGAAGGTGACCCCCAGGGTCACTGCCAGCAGGAAGGCGACCGAGCCTATCTTGGCGGAGACAGGCAGGGCCTGGCTCACCAGATCATTGACGGTGAAGTCCTTGTATTTGAAGGAGGGCCCCAGATCCCCCTGGACCAGGTTGCCGAGGTAAGTGAGGTATTGCATGCCGATGGGCTTGTCCAGGCCATATTTGGCTTCGATGTTGGCCAGGACTTCCGGCGGCAGGGCGCGTTCGCTGGTGAAGGGGTTACCCGGGGCGAAGCGCATCATGAAGAAGGAGACGGTGATCAAGACCAGCAGAGTCGGGATCGCTTCCAGTAGACGTTTAAGGATGAATTTCAACATAGACATTTCCTGTCCTGTACTGCTTCCAAAGGGTCGCGGTTGTAATAAAGGCCCGCCGTCTGGCGGGCCCTGCTTGTTATGCGACTTGTTTCTTTACTCAGTGAGCAACGATGTACATGTCTTTGCTGTAGATGTTGTCCAGCGGGTTGGCCGGGTAGCCGCCCACGTAGGGCTTGACCATGCGGGAGGTCACGTACTGATAGATGGGGGCGATCGGCATGTCCTTGGCCAGGATCTCTTCGGCCTGGACATAGAGCTTGTTGCGCGCCTCGGCATCCACCTGGTTGCGGGACTCGCTCATCAGCTTGTCGAACGTCGGGTTGGAGTATTTGCCGTCGTTGTTGCCGTGAGTGGTCTGCATCAGATCCAGCATGGAGGAGGCTTCGTTGTAGTCCGCAATCCAGCCGGCGCGGCCCACGTCGAAGTTACCCTGCTTCTTGGTCTCCAGGTAGGTCTTCCACTCCTGGTTCACCAGGCTCACCTGCACGCCGAGCTTCTTCCACATGGAGGCGACGGCCACGGCCACCTTTTTGTGGTTGTCGTCGGTGTTGTAGAGCAGCTCGAACTTGAGCGGCTTGCCCGGGCCGTAACCGGCTTCGGTCAGCAGCTCTTTCGCCTTGGCATCGCGCTCTGCCTGGGTCAGCTTGGACCAGGCCGGCGCCACCGGCTTGAAGCCATCTACAAAGTCAGGCACGAGCGTGTAGCCCGGGGTTTCGCCCTTGCCCATCACCTTGTCGGCGATCACGTTGCGATCGATGGCATAGGAGAGGGCGGTACGCACCCGCACGTCGTCAAACGGCTTGTGCTTGAAGTTGTACTGGTAGTAGTAGGTGCCCACATAGCCGCTGACCTTTACTTCGTCCGGCAGCTCTTTCTTCATCTGCTTGAAGCGTTCGATGGGCATGTTGTAGGTCAGATCCACTTCGCCAGCCAGATAGCGGTTCAGCTCGGCGTTGGTGGACTGGATGGGCAGGTAGGTCACCTTGTTGATGACGGTCTTGCCGTTGTTCCAGTAGTTGGGGTTGCGCTCGACGTCGACGCGCTCGTTGACCACCCAGTCCTTCAGCACGTAGGCGCCGTTGGATACCATGTTGCCGGGCTGGGTCCACTTGTCACCGAACTTCTCGATCACCTTCTTCGGGACCGGATAGGTGGTGGTGTGGGAGAGCATGCTGACGAAGTAAGGCACCGCCTTCTCCAGCTGCACCTCGAAGGTATGATCGTCCACCGCCTTCACACCCAGAGTGTCGGCCGGCTTCTTGCCCGCGATGATGTCGGAGGCATTGATGATGGTCGGGATCTCCATGTACCAGGAGTAGGGAGAGGCCGTCTTGGGATCCACCGCGCGCTGGAAGGCAAAGACGAAGTCATGAGCGGTGACGGGATCCCCGTTGGACCACTTGGCATCCTTGCGCAGGTGGAACACGTAATGTTTGTTGTCCTTGGTTTCCCAGGACTCGGCGACGCCGGGCAGGGTCTCACCCTTGGGGCCGGAGGAGACGAGACCTTCGAACAGGTCACGCAATACGTTGGATTCGGGGGTACCTTCCACTTTCTGGGGATCCAGGGTGGCGGGTTCGGAACCATTGCCTTTCACCAGGGTTTGCTCGGGAGCAAGCTTGGTACCGGCGGGGACATCGGCGGCGTGAGCCAGGGTGGCGCCACCGAAAAGTGCAGTCAATAAAAGGGTATTAATAATTGTTTTTCTATGAGTCATTTCCATACTCCAACAAGAACATTCCATGCATTTGTTATCCACGAGACAAACACCTCGCTGCCCGCATAATTCCCTGACAATTCTGATAATGCAATAGATATCATCAGGAACAGGCCGCTTTCATGGTCAAAAAAACAACTTAAAACCATTTATTCAGCATTTAAATATCCCGCAGCGGTCATTTTTCGTACAAGGCCGCTCGATTCTAGGAAATGACCAACAAAAAAGAAACAATAAAAAGCCGGTCACAAGGACCGGCTCCGACAAAAACGGACCTGGCTCACACCAGACCGGGGAAGACTCCCTTGATGCCCGCCACGATGATCTCGATGCCAAGGGACATCATGATGAGACCCATGATACGGGTCACCACGTTGATGCCGGTGTTGCCCATCAGCTTGAACAGCAGGGGAGCGGCGCGGAAGATGAGCCAGGAGCAGCAGGCAAACGCCACCACCACCACGAACATGCCGGCCATCTGGGGCAGGGTCTTCTGGCTGGCATAGACGATGGAAGAGGAGATGGCACCGGGTCCGGCCATCAGCGGCAGAGCCAGGGGCACCACGGCAATGGATTCACGCGCAGCCAGTTCACCCTTCTCCTGCTTGTTGTGCTTCACCTCCCCCAGCTTGCCCTGCAGCATGGACCAGGCGATCAGGGTGATCAGCGAGCCACCGGCAATGCGAAACGATGCCAGGGAGATGCCGAAACTGTCGAGGATGAGCTGTCCCATGCACATGGAGACCATCAGGATGATCATCACGGCAATGTGGGCGGTGGTGTTGGTCTTGCGTCGCTCCTCCGGCGACATGTGGCCCGTCAGGCTCACAAAAACCGGCAACAGACCCAGCGGGTTGATGATCGCAAACAGGCCGACGAAAAATTTCAGGTATAAAGAGAAGTCTATTGCTGCCATAGGCGCCATCCAGAACCAATACGAGCCACAAGGGGCCAACCCCCAAACTACGCGTAAATTTACACCATGGCTTTTCCCTTCTCCAATCAAATAATCTCACCCTTACCGGGGCTTTTTAGTTAGTTCCGCTAATGTATCGACAAAATTCAACATATCGGGTTGTTAAGGGAGAGTGGCCACCATTAACATCGCCGGGTGCCATGACAGCGCGTTATATCAACCCTCAGCCAAGAAACGATATTTTCGGCAAATGGCACCCTTGCTTCTCACCACACCTGCTTGCCGCCCCCACCCGCTCCTGTGACCCCGATTTTGGCCTTTCTCACCCTGGTGCGGTGCCAGTGGGGCCGGCTGTGCAGAGGTGACAAGCTCCCTGCCACCGCCAGATGTGCTGTTTCGCCAGGGCGACTGGATGAAAACAACAACCCCTTTCTCAACATAAATGAAACGTCAGGGGGCTAGGCGTTCTGCCGCCATCATGGCAATGCCACCTTCCCCCATCCCGGTCAAGGCGAGAATTCATCGGATCCCCTTCCCTGAGCAGATATTTCAAGGGCGCGTGACAGCAGCTCGTGATGCCAAGAAAGGATGACACACTCCCGTAACATAGTGGTGCGATAAGGGGTGAAACAAAATTTCTTTTGTTCTTTTGTTACATATGATCCAGATCAATCTTTTCTGACACATCCCGACCCTATAATCGAGTCAGAAAACAGTTTACTAAGGCATGTAAATACCCCGTTATGGTGATTCTCGCCTTGACAAGGTGGCTATAATTGCCGGGCATTGCCAAGGTCTTACTAAACAGTTTTCAAATCATCAGGAGATAAACATGGCAGTAACCAATTTGGCTGAACTGGATGCACTGGTTGCCCGCGTCAAAGAAGCACAGCGTCAATTCGCCAGCTTCTCGCAAGAGCAGGTAGACAAGGTCTTCCGTGCCGCCGCCCTGGCCGCCAGCAACGCCCGTATCCCCCTGGCCCAGATGGCCGTGGCTGAATCCGGTATGGGTATCATCGAAGACAAGGTTATCAAGAACCACTTCGCCTCCGAATACATCTACAACGCCTATAAAGATGAAAAGACCTGCGGCATCCTGAGCCAGGACGACGAGATGGGCACCATCACCATCGCCGAGCCGGTAGGCATCATCTGCGGTATCGTACCGACCACCAACCCGACTTCCACTGCGATCTTCAAGGCCCTCATCTCCCTGAAGACCCGCAATGCCATCATCTTCTCCCCGCACCCCCGCGCCAAGAACTCCACCAATACCGCTGCCAAGCTGGTACTGGATGCAGCCGTGGCTGCCGGTGCGCCGAAAGACATCATCGGCTGGATTGATCAACCCTCCGTCGAACTCTCCAATGCCCTGATGCGTCACGACGACATCAACCTGATCCTGGCCACCGGTGGCCCGGGCATGGTGAAGGCCGCCTACTCCTCCGGCAAACCCGCCATCGGCGTGGGTGCGGGCAACGTGCCCATCGTCATCGACGAAACCGCCGACGTGAAGCGTGCCGTCGCCTCCATCCTGATGTCCAAGACCTTCGACAACGGCGTGGTCTGTGCCTCCGAGCAGGCTGTCATCGTGGTCGACTCCATCTACAACCAGGTCAAGGAGCGTTTCGCGACCCACGCCGGCTACATCCTCTCCAAGGACGAAGCGGACAAGGTGCGTAAAGTGCTGCTGATCAACGGCGCCCTGAACGCCGACATCGTGGGCCAGCCTGCCACCAAGATCGCCGCCATGGCCGGTGTGACCGTGCCTGCCACCACCAAGATCCTCATCGGTGAAGGTCTGGAACTCTGCGCGGAAGACGAGTTCGCTCACGAGAAACTCTCTCCAACGCTGGGTATGTTCCGTGCCAAGAACTTCGAAGAAGCCGTCGAAATGGCCTGCGACATGGTCAACATCGGTGGTATCGGCCACACCTCCGGTCTCTATACCGACCAGGATCGCAATGCCGACCGCATCAAGTACTTCGGCGACAAGATGAAGACCGCCCGTATCCTCATCAACACCCCCTCCACCCAGGGTGGTATCGGTGACCTGTACAACTTCGCGCTGGCCCCGTCCCTGACCCTGGGTTGCGGCTCCTGGAGTGGTAACTCCATCTCCGAGAACGTCGGTCCCAAGCACTTGATCAACAAGAAGACAGTCGCAAAACGGGCAGAAAATATGCTGTGGCACAAACTTCCGAAATCCATCTACTTCCGTCGTGGTTCCCTGCCGATCGCCCTGGGCGACCTGGAAGGCAAGAAGCGCGCCATGGTGGTGACCGACCGATTCCTGTTCAACAACGGCTATGCCGATGAAGTGGTTCGCCTGCTCAAGAAGCTGAACATGGAAGTGGAGATCTTCTACGAAGTGGAAGCCGACCCCACCCTGTCCGTGGTCCGCAAGGGCGCCGAGATGGCCAACTCCTTCAAGCCGGACGTGATCGTCGCCCTGGGTGGTGGTTCACCCATGGATGCCGCCAAGATCATGTGGGTCATGTACGAGCACCCGGATACCGCGTTCGAAGACCTGGCCATGCGCTTCATGGACATCCGCAAGCGTATCTACAAGTTCCCGAAAATGGGCGTGAAGGCCGAACTGGTCTGTATCACCACCACGTCCGGTACCGGTTCTGAAGTGACCCCGTTTGCGGTCGTGACCGACGACGCCACCGGCATGAAGTACCCGCTGGCCGACTACGAGCTGACCCCGAACATGGCCATCGTGGATGCCAACCTGGTGATGGGCATGCCCAAATCCCTGTGTGCCTTCGGTGGTATCGACGCCGTGACCCACGCCATGGAAGCCTATGTCTCCGTGCTGGCCAACGAATACTCCGACGGTCAGGCGCTGCAAGCCCTGAAACTGCTCAAAGAGTACCTGCCGTCCAGCTACATCAACGGCGCCAACGACCCGGTTGCTCGCGAGAAAGTACACAACGCTGCTACCATCGCCGGTATCGCGTTCGCCAACGCCTTCCTGGGTGTGTGCCACTCCATGGCCCACAAACTGGGTGCCGAGTTCCACATTCCGCACGGCCTGGCCAACGCCCTGCTGATCAGCAACGTCATCCGCTACAACGCGAACGACAACCCGACCAAGCAGACCGCGTTCTCCCAGTACGACCGTCCGCAGGCTCGCCGTCGCTACGCCGAAGTGGCTGACCACCTGGGCCTGACCGCTGCAGGTGACCGTACCGCCGCCAAGATCGAGAAGCTGCTGACCTGGCTGGACGAGCTGAAGGCCACCCTGGGGATCCCGGCCTCCATCCGCGAAGCCGGCGTGAACGAAGCGGACTTCCTGGCCAAGGTAGACCAGCTGGCGCTGGAAGCCTTCGATGACCAGTGCACCGGCGCCAACCCGCGCTACCCGCTGATCACCGAGCTGAAAGCAATCCTGATGGACACCTACTACGGCCGTCCCTTCATCGAGGAAGCCCCTGTTGCCGCCCCGGTTGCAGCCAAGGTCGACACCAAGGTGGACAACAAGAAAAAATCCAAGGCCTGATAAACGCCACGGATGACAAGAGCCCGCGCACATGCGCGGGCTTTTTTGTTTGTCTATCTGTTTAATTTTGCTAGCTTGTTGATAGGCAAATTCGACAGAAGAGCTAGTCCATGGCGCTGATACAGGCCTCCATCGAGCAGTTGAGAGTCGGCCACTACATCCATCTTCCCACGGGATGGACGAGCCACCCTTTCATGTTCAACGCCTTCAAAATCAAGGACCAGCAGCAGCTCGACATCATCCGCCACCTCGACCTGACCCTGCTGATGGTGGATCCCGACAAGAGCGATCTGCCGGTAGAGCCCCTGCTGCGGGCCGAACCCGTTCCCTCTCTTGAGATGAGCGACACCGGGGATACCGCCCCCTCTTCTGAGGGCCCCACCTTCGACGAAAAGGCGTTCAGGCGCTCCCTTCGCATCGCGGACAAGGCGTTCGGTCAATCCCTGTCAGATCTTCGCGACGCCCTTGGCGCCCTCAACCTCAAACCGGACGAAGGCCTGGCCAATACTGCGCAGATAGTGCGCAGCACCGCCGCCCGTCTGGCAGAACACCAGGGGCCGCTCGGTCTGCACCTCATCCGCAGCCAGAACACGGATACCCTGCTGCAACACAGCCTGAGCGTGGCCTTCATCGCCATGCTGGTGGCACGGGAGCTTGGCATGAATCCCGTCGAGATCGAGGAGACCGGTCTGGCGGGCCTGATCCACGACATCGGCGAGCTCAGGATCCCGAGCCAGATCATCCAGAAGCGGGGGGAGCTCAGCAAGGCGGAGCAGAATTTCCTCAACATGCACCCCCAGTACGGACTGGTGATGCTCAACCAGTTGCAGGCTTTCGAACCCAGGATCCGTGAGGTCGCCTACCTGCATCACGAACGCCTCGATGGCAGCGGTTTTCCCCTCGGGATCAAGGGCGACAAGATCCCCCCCCTCGCCCGCCTCATCGGGCTGGTGGATCACTATGACGAGCTGCTTCACCCGCGCAGCGGCCTCAACCCGCCGGGGCCCAGCCAGGTGATCGGCCAGCTCTACAAGCTCTCCCAGAAGAAGTTCGAGCAAACCCAGGTCAGGTTGCTGATAAAGGTGCTGGGGGTCTATCCACCGGGTTCCCTGGTGCGCCTGGATGACGATGCCCTGGCCCTGGTGCTCTCCACCGAGCCCAGCATGCCCCTCAGACCCAAGGTGCTGCCCTACCTCAAGGGGCAGCGGCCGGAAGGAGTGGCCATGATCGATCTGCGGGAAGATGCGCGAAGCATCGTCGCCACCCTCAGACAGGAAGAGCTGGACGACGCGCAACGCGCTTTTTTCGGTCTGGGTCGGCGGGTCTGTTACTATTTCGCCTTCTGAGTTATCCCCAGAAGCTGGGGATAACTCATTGGACAAACCTGAATAATTGCTCAGGTCCCCTCGAAATCGTCCACCATTGGAGCTGGATAAAAAACGCCCAGCCGATGGCCGGGCGGAGCATGCCACCTCCGTGTGGCGTATCCGGTGGATACCTTCATGCTCGCATCAGCAATATCAAGCGGGCATCGATTACACAAATATCAATTTAACGTGCTGATTTTATATGGTTTTATTTTTCCATTCTGGCAAACTGCCGCAGCGTTCAGCCCGCAGCCCGCATCAAGACGGGCTCAGGCTCACCCTGCGTCATGACAACGCCCGGCTCCGGCGTGGTGTTTGAGGAAGCTTTTTTATGCAACTAGTCCTCTCTCTGCTCCAGCAGATGAGCGTCAGCCTGGTCATCGCCTACCTTTTTTCCAAAAGCCCCCTGTTGCGTCCCCTGGCCAACTACTCCGTCAGGCTGCCCCACAAGGTGCTCATCTATGTCATCTTCTCCTGCTTTTGCATCCTGGGAACCTATGTGGGCCTCGACATCGATGACGCCATCGCCAACACCCGGGCGGTCGGTGCCGTACTGGGGGGACTGCTGGGCGGCCCCCTGGTGGGATTCCTGGTGGGGCTGACCGGCGGCCTGCACCGCTATACTCTGGGGGGGTTCACCGATCTCGCCTGCGCCATCTCCACCACCTGCGAGGGGCTGTTGGGGGGGCTGGTGCACTGGCGGCTGATGCGGGCAGGCAGGGTCAATGACCTCTTTGCACCCAGGGTCGCCTTCTTTACCACCTTCGTGGCCGAGATCATGCAGATGGTGATCATCCTGCTGGTCGCCACCCCCTTCGACAAGTCCCTGCTGCTGGTGCGCACCATCGCCACCCCCATGATCCTCGCCAACTCCTGCGGGGCGGCGCTCTTCATCAGCATGATCCGCGACCAGCAGCGGATGTACGAAAAGTTCTCCCGGGTCTTCTCCGCCAAGGCGCTCACCATCGCCAACCGTACCGTCGGCATCATGAGCCAGGGGTTCACTCCGGAGGCCAGCGGCAAGATAGCCCATATCGTTCAGGAAGAGACCGGCGTCGGCGCCGTCGCCATCACGGACACCGACAAAATCCTCGCCTTCATCGGCACCGGGGAAGATCACCACAAGCCGGGCACCCCCATCACCTCGGCGATCACCCTGCAAGCCATCGCCCAGAACAAGGTGCTGTTCGCAGATGGCAACAGCCAGCCCTATCGTTGCAGCATCTCCCCCCAGTGCCAGCTCGGCTCCGTGCTGGTGATCCCCCTGCAGGGTGACGAGGGGGTGATCGGCACCATCAAACTCTATGAGCCCAAGAAGCGGCTCTTCCTCAAGATCAATCACACCCTGGGAGAAGGGATCGCCAACCTGTTGTCCCAGCAGCTGCTGGCAGGCCGCCTGGAGCAGCAGCAGCGCCTGCTGGTGCAATCCGAGCTCAAGCTGGTACAGGCACAGATAAACCCCCACTTCCTGTTCAACACCCTCAACACCATCAGCGCCATTACCCGCCGCGATCCGGGACGGGCACGGGAGCTGCTGCTGCACCTCTCCCGCTTCTTTCGCAACAACCTCAAGCGCCAGAGCGGCCTGACCACGCTGCGTGAGGAGCAGGAGCACTGCCTCTCCTACCTGGAGATAGAGCAGGCCCGCTTTGGCGAGCGGCTCACCGTCATCAACGAGATCCCGCCCCACCTTGCCGAGGTGCAACTGCCGAGCTTCACCCTGCAGCCCCTCATCGAGAATGCCATCAAGCACGGCATCTGCTCCCTGCTGGGAGAGGGGCGACTTCGCCTCTTCGCGAGGGAAACCCCCGAGGCGATCACCCTTTGCGTCGAAGACAACGCCGGGGCCTGGCAGCCATCCGGCCAGGGGGATGGTCTGGGGATGAGCCTGGTGGACAAGCGCCTCAAGAGCGCCTTTGGCGAGCGCTATGGCATTGACGTCCAGTGGGAGCCGGAGCAATGGACCCGGGTCTCCCTGACACTCCCACGACAACCCCGCACCACCGCCAAGGAGATGACATGATCCGCACCCTGATCGTCGATGACGAGCCCTATGCCCGCGAAGAGCTGGCAGAGCTGCTGGCCAGCGATCCCGACATCGAGATCCTGGGCATGGCGGGCAACGCCATCGAGGCGCTCGGCCTCATCCAGCAACTCAAGCCGGATGTGGTGTTTCTCGATATCCAGATGCCCAAGCTCAGCGGCATGGAGCTGGTGGCCATGCTCGATCCCCTGCCCCGCATCGTCTTTGTCACCGCGTTCGACGACTACGCCATCCAGGCCTTCGAGGAGAACGCCTTCGACTACCTGCTCAAGCCGGTGGAGCCGGCGCGCCTCGCCAAGACCCTGGCGCGGCTCAGGCAGGACATCACCCCGCAACCGGTCGGGACCCTGGCCCCGACCATCCACCATATCCCCGGATACCTGCACAACCGGGTGCGGCTGCTCCCAACCTCCCAGGTGGAGTACGCCTTCTCCGATCTCGGCGGCGTCCATGTCGCCTGCCAGGGCGAGCTGTTTCACACCCAGCTCACCCTCAAGTCCCTGGAGGAGAAGACCCCGCTGCTGCGCTGTCACCGCCAGTATCTGGTGGCCCCGGCCGCCATCTTCGAAATCCGTTTGCTGGAGAATCAACTGGCGGAGATCGTGACCCCGAGCGGGGCCCGGGTACCGGTCAGCCGCCGCTACCTCAAGGAGCTAAAAGACGAGCTGGGACTGGAATAAAGCGGGGCGCGATGTGCGCCGGATCACAGCGGGCAACCACTCGGGTCGCCATGTCGCCGCTCACCCCCTTTCACCTGCCGTTAACAGAAGTCCCCACCTACACTGGCTGCGCACACCAAAAAATAACAAAGCAGGAGCGTAGCAATGATCTGGTTCTTCCTCTGTGTCGGCTTGTTGATAGCCGGCTACTTCATATACGGCAAATTCATCGAACGGATATTCGGGCCCAAACCCGAGTTGAAGACCCCCGCCATCACCATGGCGGACGGGGTGGACTATGTCCCCATGTCGGACAAGAAGGTCTACCTGGTTCAACTGCTCAACATCGCCGGCGTCGGCCCCATCTTCGGCCCCATCCTGGGTGCCCTCTATGGTCCGGTCGCCATGCTCTGGATCGTGTTCGGCTGCATCTTCGCCGGTGCGGTCCACGACTATTTCTCCGGCATGCTGTCGGTGCGCGCCAGGGGCTCCTCGGTGCCGACCGTGGTCGGTGAGCACCTGGGCACCGCCGCCAAGCACTTCATGAACCTCTTTGCCGTGGTGCTCCTGATGCTGGTGGGCGTGGTCTTCGTCCTGAGCCCGGCGGGCCTGCTCGCCAACCTCACCTCCACCGATCTGGTCTACTGGATTGCGGCCATCTTCGCCTACTACATCCTCGCGACCATCGTCCCCATCGACAAGATCATCGGCCGCTTCTACCCCATCTTCGGCGCGCTGCTGGTGTTCATGTCGGTCGGCCTCATCATCGGCCTCATCGTCTCCGGCAAGGGCTTCTACAACACCGGGATGGACTTCTCCAACCTGCACCCGACGGACCTGCCGCTCTGGCCGCTGCTGTTCATCACCATCGCCTGTGGTGCCGTCTCCGGTTTCCACGCCACCCAGTCCCCGCTGATGGCGCGCTGCATGCAGAACGAGAGCTCCGGTCGCTTCATCTTCTACGGAGCCATGATAGGGGAAGGGATCATCGCCCTCATCTGGTGCACCCTGGGTCTCTCCTTCTACGACAGCACCGAGGCACTCAACGCCACCCTGGCCAGCGGCGGCCCCTCTGCCGTGGTGCACGAAGTCTCCACCAGCCTGCTCGGTACCGTGGGCGGCATCCTGGCGATCCTCGGCGTGGTGATCCTGCCCATCACCTCCGGTGACACCGCGTTTCGCAGTGCCCGCCTCATCGTGGCGGACTTCCTGAACCTGACCCAGAAGCCCATGGCCAAGCGTCTGCTCATCGCCATCCCCATGTTCATCCTTGGTTTCATCATCTCCAAGGCCGAGTTCGGGGTGATCTGGCGCTACTTCGGCTGGGCCAACCAGACCACCGCCGTTATCATGCTGTGGGCTGCGGCCGCCTACCTCATCAAGGAAGGCAAGCTGCACTGGGTATGCACCATTCCCGCCATCTTCATGACCGCAGTGGTCATCACCTACCTGGCCAACGCCCCCATCGGTTTCGGCCTCGAGATGAATGTTTCCACCATCATCGGTCTGGTGAGCACCGCCCTCATCACCCTCGCCTTCCTGGTGAAATTCAGGCCCTCCCAACTGAGAGAGGCCAAGGAGAACTGAGGCGTCAGCTTCTCTTCATGACAAGAGGCCCGGCATTGCTGCCGGGCCTCTGCTTTTTGTGGTCACTCCCTGACGGGGGGCTCGGCGGGATCGGGCGCCCGGGCCGGCGCCTGATACCACTGCTCCCTGGCCACCAGCACAGCCTGCTCCGGCTGGGCAATGAAGTTGGGGGACATGATCTGCACCCCGAACTCGTTGAAGACATCCTGAATATGGCCATGGAGCTCCGTCTTGACCACCGCAGGGAGTTCGCTTGCCTTCATCCTCACCTGCAACTCGTACTCCACATACCAATCCTGCAGATTCAACTGCCGCACCAGGGGAGCTTCATCCTGATTGAGCCGGGTGCAGCGCCGCGCGGCCAGCTCCAGCATGGCATGTACCTGACGCCAGGGGGTGTCATAACCGATGGTCACCTTGGTCAACAGGGCCACCCCCTTCTCGCCCGCCAGCCGTGTCAGGTTCACCACCTTGCCCCCCACCACCACTGCATTGGGCAGTGTGACCTCGTGATCCTGGCGCGTCACCAGCTTGGTCGAGAGGGCATTGAGCTCGCTCACCATCCCCTCCACCTCGCCGATCTGCACCAGATCCCCTGGCCGCAGTGCGCGGGAGTAAATGAGCACCAGGCCGCTCATGGCATGGTTCATGATACCGGCCGATCCCAGTGTCACCATCAGACCGAAGAAGACGCTGATCCCCTTGAAAGCATCGGAATCCGCCCCCGGCAGATAGGGGTAGGCCACGGTCAGGGCAAACAGCCAGATCACCACTGACAGCAGTCGCCGGGTGGCGCCTATGGTTTCGGCGTGCAAACCCTGCACCCGAAACTGGCCACGCTCGATGCGGTCGAAGAGGATGGCCAGCATCTTGATGAAGAAACGGGTGATGACCACGATAAGCAGCACGGTTACCAGACCGGGCATGGCGGCAATCATGCCCTCCAGCATGTCGCCACACAGGGCAAACAGGGATTCCCCAAGCTGATAGCTCCAGGCCCGGGTCTGGGGGAGCAGGCCGAGCACATAGGTCAGCCAGCCATAGGTGAGCATGAAGATGAGCAGCAGAGTAATGAGGCCGAGCAAGCGGACCTCGACATTCCCGGTGACCTGGCGCCAGGAGTGGGGGACCAGCCCCTTCTGCAGCAACAGGCGGTTGGCCAGCCACTTTCTGACTCGCCGATGCCCCCGCTGCAACAGCCAGATGAGACCGAAGAAGATCAGGCTGACCACCACCGCCAAGCCGACGGCTCTGAGCAAATAGGGGGTCGAGTGCAGCTCGAGATACTTGATGCGCACGCCGTCGAGCCGATGCAGGACGCGTTCGGCCGCCTGATCCAGGGTCAGCTCGTCGAATTCATCAAGGTCCCCTTCCAGCAGCACCAGAATGCGCTTGCCATTGACCAGAAACTCCCGGCTCTCCTGGCCGTGTCGGCTGCCTTTCGTCACGGCCACAGGCGTCATGAGGTCGCTTGGCTCCATCCGCTGAACTCGCTCATGGGCCAGCCGTACCCTGGCCGCCCCATCCAGGTTGCCATATTTAGCCGTCAGCATGACGATGGGTTCATGAAGCAGGACCAGGGTCTGTGCCCGCTCCTGCTCATTGGGCTCCATTCTGGGTTCGGCGGTCCAGCCGAGGCGGGACCACAACAGGCAGATCAGCAACAGGCCAAGCCGCCATCCTTTGCCACTGCACCATTCGTTCATCAGGTTCACCTCTCACCTTGCCCGGGCATCCATTGCTGTTTGATTTTATCTAACCAAATCAATTTTGTGTGTTAAATGAGCAACCGATGAACCATGCCTGTACCGCCACACCAACTCTCCGATTGCAGACTTGCACCGACGGCATATGCTGTCATTATTGCCGAAGCCTCGACTCGACAATCGAAGCATTGTTAGCGACTCAGACGGGAGAAATCGATGGTACTTGACTACATTGCCCTGGGGATCCTGGTGTTTGTCGTCTTGGTCATGTTCTATGGCATTATCGTCATTCACGATATTCCATATGAAATTGCCAAGCACCGTAATCACCCCCACCAGGACGCCATTCACGTGGCAGGCTGGGTCAGCCTGTTCACCCTGCACGTGCTCTGGCCCTTCCTCTGGATCTGGGCCACGATTTATCGCCCCGATCGCGGCTGGGGCTTCTCGCAACGCCTACAACATGACGAAACAGAGATCAGCGCACTCAAAGAGGAGCTGGCAGCACTGCAGGCTCGCATGACCACGCTCGAACAGACCGACAAATAGGTAACGCCCCATGGACCTGCTACTTATTCTCACCTATACAGCCCTCTGCATAGGTATTTTCAAGATCTTCAAGATCCCGCTCAACAAGTGGACCGTGCCGACCGCCGTGCTGGGTGGCGTCATCATCATCGGCACACTCATCATGCTGATGAACTACAACCACCCCTATTCCGAGCTGGCTCGCAACTATTATGTCTCCACCCCGGTCGTGCCCCTGGTCAAGGGACGAGTCACCGACGTCCCGGTCAAGCCCAACCAACCGGTCAAGAAAGGGGATGTGCTGTTTCGCATCGACGCTGAGCCCTTCCAGGAGAAGGTCGCCAGCCTGACGGCGCGCCTCGCCTCCAACACCGATTTTCTGAAGGCTCTGGACGCCCGCCTGCGCTCCGCCAGCCTGGACAGGGATCGCGCCCAGGAGCTGATGCGACGGGGCATCGGCAAACAGCGCGACCTCGACGTCACCCAGGCCAACGTGGATGACATCGTCGCCCAGATTGATCAGCAGAAAGCGACCCTCAATGACCTGAGTGCCCAGCTCAACATCGCCAAGTACGATCTGGAGCAGACCGTGGTCTACGCCCCGAGTGACGGTCATGTCGTGCAACTGGCATTGCGCCCGGGCATGATTGCCGCCCCCTTCATGTTCCGCCCCGTGATGACCTTCATTCATGAAGATGCCAATGCCTATGTCGGCTGGTTCTGGCAGAACAGCATGCAGCGGCTCAAGGCGGGTGACGAGGCCGAAGTCGTGCTCGACGGCATTCCGGGTCGCATCTTCAAGGCCAAGGTGCAGTCCGTTATCCCGGCCATGGCACCGGGCAATATCCAGGCACAGGCGGGTCTTATCGATCAGACCTCGGCCCAGGTACCGGGTCGCCTGCCCATCGTGCTCGAGATCACCGATCCCGAGTGGGCAAACTACCAGGTGATCGCGGGTTCCAGCGGTCAGGCCGCCATCTATACCGAGCACTTCCACCACGTGGCCATCATGCGCAAGATCCTGATGCGCATGGGTAGCTGGCTCAACTACCTGTTCCCCTTCCACTGAGGTCCCTGACCTGCACGGGCCGGCATCTTGCCGGCCCGCTTCCTGTCAGCACGCCCCCCTCACTGCATTTTCCCCGCAAGATCCCTATAATGGCGCCACCTTGCACCACAGCCGTTCCCCATGTTCGTTCTCAGACCCTATCAGACCGACGCGGTCAACGCCGTCATCAGCCACTTTCGCAAACACCCGGATCCCGCCGTGGTGGTGCTGCCCACCGGGGCCGGGAAGAGCCTGGTGATCGCCGAACTGGCCCGCAAGGCCCGTGGCCGGGTGCTGGTGCTGGCTCACGTCAAGGAGCTGGTGGAGCAGAACCACGCCAAGTACGAAGCCTGGGGACTCCGGGCCGACATCTTTGCGGCCGGGCTCGCACGCAAGGAGGCGAGCGCCCAGGTGGTGTTTGGCTCGGTGCAGTCGGTGGCGCGCAATCTGGATGCCTTCGACGGGGCTTTTTCGCTGCTCATCATCGACGAGTGCCACCGGGTCTCGCTCGATGACGACAGTCAGTACCATCAGGTGATAGACCACCTCAAGGCCGCCAATCCGGCCCTCAAGATCCTCGGTCTCACCGCCACCCCCTATCGACTCGGGCTGGGCTGGATCTACCGGCGCCACTACCACGGCATGGTCAAGAGCCACGGCGAGCGGCTCTTTGGTGACTGCGTGTTCGAACTGCCCCTGCGCTTCATGGTGAAAAACGGCTACCTGACCCCGCCGCGCCTGGTGGACGCCCCCATCGTCCACTACGACTTCAGCAAGCTGGTGCCGCGGGAGAACGGCCTGTTCAGCGAGGCGCAGCTCAACGGCGAGATCAAGCGCCAGGAGCGGGTCACCCCCCATATCCTGAGCCAGGTGCTGGAGTATGCGGCCGACCGGCAGGGGGTGATGATCTTCGCCGCCACAGTCGAGCATGCCCGGGAAATTCATGGCCTGCTCGGTGCCAGAGGCCAGCAGGCCGCCCTCGTCACCGGCGAGACGCCGGGACCGGAGCGCGACGCTCTAATCAGTGCCTTCAAGGCGCGCGAGCTCAAGTTTCTGGTCAACGTAGCGGTGCTCACCACCGGTTTTGATGCCCCCCACGTCGACCTTATCGTGATGCTGCGTCCCACCGAATCGGTGTCGCTCTATCAGCAGATTGTGGGACGGGGCCTGCGCCTCTCACCCGGCAAGAGCGATTGCCTGGTGCTCGACTACGCAGGCAACAACTTCAACCTGTTTGCCCCCGAAGTGGGGGAGCCCAGGCCCCACGCCGGCACCGAGCCGGTTCAGGTGCCCTGCCCCGCCTGCGGCTTTGCCAACACCTTCTGGGGCAAGACCGACGAGGATGGCAAGGTGATCGAGCACTATGGCCGCCGCTGTCAGGGACTGTTTGAAGATGACGAGGGCAACCGCGAGGAGTGCGACTACCGCTTTCGCGCCAAGATCTGCCCCGGTTGCGGCGCTGAAAACGACATCGCCGCCCGTCGCTGCCAAAGCTGTGACCAGCTGCTGGTGGACCCTGACGACAAGCTCAAGGAAGCCCTCAATCTCAAGGACTGCATGGTGATCCGCTGCGCCGGTTTGACCCTGAGTGCCGGGCGCGGCAAGCAGGGGGAGCGGCTGGAGGTGACCTACCACGACGAGGATGGCCTGACCCTGACAGAGTACTTCCCCTTTCACTCCCGGGGTGCACAGCGCTTGTTTCAACAACGCTTTGTGCGTCATCATTGGCCCGCCCCGGGCCTGGAGCCCGAATTCACGACCCTGGCGAGCGTGATGCTCGCGGCAAACCAGTTCCGTCACCCGGATTTCGTCATCGCCCGCAAGTCGGGACGCTTCTGGCAGGTGAAGGAAAAAATATTCGATTACGAGGGGCGTTACCGGACTGCCAACGCCCCGGCCTGACCCCATGGCAGGCGATACCCGGCAGTCACCCGGTTTGATTATCGGGGCGGTTTCTGATGCCGCCCTTTCGTTCAGTTAGAGGATCCTATGCAGCGGCTGTTGATTGGTTTTTGTGCTCTCTTTTCTCTGGCGGTCCACGCCGCCCCGCTGACCCCGCCCAAGGGGGGCCAGTACGCCGTCATCGTACAGGGCAACAACGGGGTAGAATTTGCCCGTCACGCCGATGACATGATAGCCCCCGCCTCCACCATGAAGGTGCTCACCGCGCTCGCTGCACGCCTCGAACTCGGTGCCGACTTCCGCTTCGCCACCGACATCCAGGCCCAGCCCGGCGCCAAACAGGGCACCACCATCAACGGCGACATCTGGATCAACTTCGTCGGCGACCCGACCCTGTCGCGCATGGATCTGGTTGCCCTGTTCAAACAGTTGGGCGTCACCCGCATTCAGGGCAACGTCTATGTCAACACCGGTGCCTACAACGGCTATGAGCGTGGCAACGGCTGGTCCTGGGGGGATCAGACCCTCTGCTTCGCCGCTCCCGTCTCCTCGGTCATCATCGACAAGAACTGCGCCTACGGCACCATCACCGCCACCCAGATTGGCAAGCCTGCGGTGGGCAACGTGGCCACCGGCGTGCCCATCGGCATCGGCGCCGACAACGTGGAGGTGATGAGCTATGGCGACATGGCGCGTCAGTTCTGCGCTCTGGAAGTAGACATGGCCAAGGGCAACTTCTACGAGCTCAAGGGCTGCATCACCCCGAACAAGGAGCCACAAGGGCTGCGCTTTGCCATCCATGACGTGGAGGCCTGGGGCTGGGACAACATCCGCTGGGCCATGAACCGCGCCGGGATCAGCCACGACGGCCTGCTGCGGGTCACCCATCAGTCCCCTGTCGGTGCCCAGACCCTGGCGACCCACTACTCTGTCTCCCTGCCGGTGATGCTCGCCAAGATGTTGAAAAAGTCCGACAACCTCTACGCCGATACCTTCCTCAAAACCGTGGGGCGTCACTACTACAACAAGCCGGGCAGCTATCGCAGCGGCACCATGGCGGTGCGCGCCATCCTGACCAAGCACGGCATTGACCTTGGCAACGCCACCCTGGCCGACGGCTCCGGCCTCTCCGCCCACAATCTCATCAGCGCACGCCAGATGTTGTCGGTGCTTAACTTCATCCAGAAGAACGATGCCGAGCTCGACTTCATCAAGCTGCTGCCAAGCTCCCAGGTGGACGGCACCCTGGCCTGGCGACGCAGCGTCACCGCCCCCATGATGAAGAACAAGGTACACGCCAAGACCGGTACCATCACAGGTACGTCGAACCTCGCCGGTTTCATCGACACCGCCGGTGGCCAGCGCAAGGCTTTCGTGATGTTCCAGCGCGGTCTCTCCCAGGATCCGGCGACCCACGAGCGCTACCGCGCCAGCAAGGCGCCCTGGCCCTGGACCGTCTTCGAAAAAGGCGTGCTAGAAAGCATCTACCAGCAACAACCCATCCAGATCGTCGAGCAGTGATAGACGGGCTGCCTTGCCGGCAAGGCGGCCCGATTCCCCGGCCTTGGGGCGAAACAGGGACGCTGGCGCCGTCATCAGCAGTGGGTGCAATCGGAGATGGCGAACGTAAGCATCGCTATTTTCAGCTTTGACTGACAGGGCGCCACGGCTATGCTGTGCCCCGCCTCATCTCAATGGCCTTCTTCAACGGCTTGTTTAATGGAGAGAAAAGATGTTTGTAGAGATTTTTGGTCGTCCCGGTTGCCCCTATTGCGTGCGTGCCAAGCAGATTGCCGAGCAACTGACCGAGGAGCGCGATGACTTCGAGTTCCGCTACGTGGATATCAACGTGGCCGGGCTGACCAAGGACGATCTCGCCGCCAAGGCGGGCAAGCCGGTCACCACTGTGCCGCAGATCTTCCTGGATGAGCAGCACATCGGCGGCTGCACCGATTTTGAGGCCTATGCCAGAGCCAATCTGGGTCTGTAAGCCCCACACCATGAAAAAAGGCGCCTCTGGCGCCTTTTTTCGTCTTGTTCTGCCGGGTTCACGCCACCGGCGTAAAGCGGCTCACCACCTGCCCTTGGTGTTCAATCCACTCCATGAACATGGCGACGGGACGGGCATAGACCTGACCGTCCTGCTCCGATTGATAGACGACCAGGGATTCCCCGGTCTCGGTATGCAGGGCCAGGGTGAGCACCCGGTAGTGGCCCCCCTTGAAGTGACGATAGCGACCGGGTTGGGGTGCTTGCATGGCAGTGCCTCCATGGGTTGATGAGAACCAGTCCGACGGGAAACGGGCTTGGCCGAAAGGGTCTGGCGACGTTTTTCGGCCCAGCCAATCGTGCCAGATGGTGTGGAGATTTCAATACACTCCGGTGGCATTATGGGATCACCCCTCATCTTTCACTGGTTTCTCGCGAAACAGGCAAAAGATCCTGCTGAATTTAACACCTCAGCAACCCTGTTTTAGGGGTAAATATCAGGGATTTATTCCATAAATTAGATTGTTCTAGCATTCAATTCTGTGAAGAATAGGGGCAGAGAAATTTGATACTAAAAACCGCTTTTCTGCCAACGCGCCCCACGGGGAAGGAATCACGCTCACCATGTTCACTATCGACAAGTCGCACAAGCTCGACGATGTCTGCTATGACATCCGCGGCCCGGTGCATAAGGAAGCTCGCCGTCTCGAAGACGAAGGTCACCGCATCATCAAGCTCAACATCGGCAACCCGGCCCCGTTTGGCTTCGAAGCGCCGGAGGAGATCATCAAGGATGTGATCCTCAACATGCCCCAGAGCCAGGGCTACTGCGACTCCAAGGGGCTCTTCTCGGCCCGCAAGGCGGTGATGCAGTATTACCAGCAAAAAGGGATGCGCAAGGTCGACATCGACGACATCTACATCGGCAACGGCGCCAGCGAGCTCATCGTGATGGCGATGCAGGCGCTGCTCAACAACGGCGACGAGATGCTGGTCCCCTCCCCCGACTATCCGCTCTGGACTGCGGCCGTGACCCTCTCCGGTGGTCATGCGGTGCACTATCGCTGCGATGAAGGGGCCGACTGGTATCCGGATCTGGACGACATCCGCGCCCGCATTACCCCGCGCACCCGCGGCCTGGTGCTGATCAACCCGAACAACCCGACCGGCGCCGTCTACGGCAGCGAGTTCCTGCTGGAGGTGATCGAGATCGCCCGCCAGCACAACCTCATCATCTTCGCCGACGAGATCTACGACAAGATCCTCTACGACGACATCTCCCACACCAGCGTCTGCACCCTGTGTGACGACGTCATGGTGGTGACCTTCAACGGCCTCTCCAAGGCCTACCGCGCCTGTGGCTTCCGCCAGGGCTGGATGGTCATCACCGGGCCCAAGGGCCGTGCCAAGGGCTACATCGAAGGGCTGGAGATGCTGGCCTCCATGCGCCTCTGTGCCAACGTGCCCATGCAGCACGCCATCCAGACAGCTCTCGGGGGTTACCAGAGCATCAACGAGCTGATCCTGCCGGGCGGTCGCCTGCGCCGCCAGCGCGACAAGGCCTGGGAGCTTTTGAACGAGATCCCCGGGGTCTCCTGCGTCAAGCCCAAGGGGGCGCTCTACATGTTCCCGCGCCTCGACCCCAAGGTGTACGACATCCGCGACGACCAGAAGATGGTGTTCGACCTGCTGCAGCAAGAGAAGCTCCTGCTGGTGCAGGGAACCGGCTTCAACTGGCCCGCACCGGATCACTTCCGCCTGGTGTTCCTGCCCCGGGAAGAGGAGCTGGAGGAGGCCATCGGCCGCCTCGCCCGCTTCCTCAAGGGCTACAAGCAGTAAGCAAGGCTCATGAAAAAGGCTCCTTCGGGAGCCTTTTTATTGTCTGTCGTGTGACGTCCCATCAGCCGTGCAGCAGGGCACCGGCCACCAGCACCCCCATGGTGATGAGGGCCACCCCGATGATGAAGGGCAGCACCCAGCGCACGAAGCGATCGTAGGGGATCCTGGCGAGCGCCAGCCCCGCCACCAGGTGGGCGGCGGTGGGGGCAAACAGGTTGATCCAGCCGGAGGCGGACTGATAGGCGGTGATCACCAGATCCCGGGAGATGCCGGAGAAGTCCGCCAGCGGTCCCATCAGCGGCATGGAGACGGTCGCGAGCCCCGAGGTAGAGGGAATGAAGAAGCTCAGGATGATGTGCACCAGATAGGCCATCAGGATGAAGACCGACGACGACAGTCCGCTCACCAGCCCCTCGGCCCAATGCAGTATGGTGTCGATGATGACGCCGTGCTCCATCACCACATAGATGCCGCGCGCCACCGCCACCACCAGGGCCACCCCGATGAGATCCCGCGCCCCGTTCAGGAAGGTCGCCACGTAGTTGGACTCCGGCATCCGGTTGATGAGGGCAATCAGGATGGAGGCGCTGAAGAAGAGGGTGGAGAGCTCGTCGAACCACCAGCCCAGGGTGGGCAACAGATCAATGCCCAGATCCGACCAGGGCACCACCGCATAGATCATCAGCAGGAAGGTGCCGAAGAAGACCAGCATGGTGAGCTTCTGCTTGCCGCTGAAGGCGAGGTTGCCGCTCTTCATCTGGGAGAACTCGTCGTCATAAACGATATCGGCCAGCACGGAGCGGGACTTGTCCTGCTGCACCTGCCTGGCGTAGCGCATCACGAACCAGGAGGCGAAGATCACCAGCAGCAGCCACTGGATGACCCGTAGCCCTATCCCCTCACCGATGGGGATACCCGCGAAACCGGAGGCGATGCCGGTGGCAAACGGATTGACGGTGGAGGCGAGCACCCCGACCCCGGAGCCGAGCAGGATGATCCCGGCCGCCACCATGCGATCGAAGCCCGCCGCCATCATCACCGGCACGATCAGTGCCCAGAAGGCCACCGTCTCCTCCGCCATGCCGAAGGTGGAGCCACCCAGGGCGAACAGGGCGATCAGCACAGGGATGAGCAGCCGCTCGCGCCCGGCGAAGGTACGCACTATGGCCCCGACCCCGGCATCCAGCGCCCCGCTCTGCATGGTCACCGCCAGAAAGCCGCCGATGATGAGTACGAACAGTGCTACGTCCGCCGCCTTGTGAAAGCCCTGGATGGGCGCCTTGAGCACATCGAATACCCCCTGGGGTTGGGAGGGGAGCTCGGTGTAACTGCCGGGTACCGGCAGCAGTCGCTCGTCACCGCTGTAGTCGGCCACGGCCGCCGCAGCCACCGGCTGCTGGGTATTGGCCGTCACATAGTTGTATTTTCCCGCCGGCAGCACCCAGGTGAGGGCCGCCATCAGGGCGATGATGATGAAAAGCAGGGTATAAACCGTGGGGAGCTGGCGCTTCTTAGGCGCCTCATGGGATGTGGTCATGACTTTCGTACCTCGGCGGTGCCGTCTGTGATCCGGACAGCGCAAGCCTAGCGGGTTTGTTCGGGGAAAAAGGTGATCGCGGATAATAAACCTGAGGCAACAGGTTGAGTCTGCTGCAAAAAAACAGGGCCCCGCAGGGCCCTGTCTGTGCTGGCGACCGACTTACAGCTCGACCACGTCGAATTGCACATCCGGATTCACGTCCGCATCGTAGTCCACCTCGTCCAGGCCGAAACCGAACAGGCGCAGGAACTCCTGCTTGTAGCCGGTGTAGTCAGTCAGCTCGGAGAGGTTCTCGGTGGTGATGGAGGGCCAGAGATCACGGCAGGTCTGCTGCACGTCTTCACGCAGTTCCCAGTCATCCATGCGGATGCGGGCCTGCTCGTCCAGCGCCATGTCGGCGCCGTACAGGCGGGTGCGCATCATGCGGTCTACCTGCTCCATGCAGCCCTCGTGAATGCCCTTCTCCTTCATGATCTTGAAGGCCATGGAGATGTAGAGCGGCATCACGGGAATGGCAGAGGAGGCCTGGGTCACCACGGATTTGAGCACGGCCACGTGGGCGGTCCCCCCCTTGGCAGCCAGATCGCCACGGATGGCGGTGGCGGCGCGGTCCAGATCTTCCTTGGCACGGCCCAGAGTACCATGCCAGTAGATGGGCCAGGTCAGGTCGGTACCGATGTAGGAGTAGGCCACGGACTTGGCACCGTCAGCCAGCACACCCGCATCGCGCAGAGCCGCCATCCACAGTTCCCAGTCCTGGCCGCCCATGACGGTGATGGTGCTCTGGATCTCTTCCTCATTCGCCGGCTCGACGGTGGCGGTGATGATCTGATCCTTGTTGGTGTCGATGGCGGTGGAGGTGTAGACCTCGCCGATGGGTTTGAGGGCGGAGCGCACCACTTCGCCGGTATCCGGCAGCTTGCGCACCGGAGAGGCCAGGGAATAGACCACCAGATCAATCTGACCCAGATCCTGCTTGATGAGCTCGATCACCTTGGCACGGCACTCGTGGGAGAAGGCATCGCCATTGATGCTCTTGGCGTAGAGGCCGGCCTCTTTGGCGGCCTTGTCGAAGGCGGCGGAGTTGTACCAGCCGGCGGAGCCCGTCTTGGTCTCGGAGCTCGGCTTTTCGAAGAAGACACCGATGGTAGCAGCTCCGCTGCCGAAGGCTGCGGCAATGCGGGAGGCCAGACCATAGCCGGTGGAAGCGCCGATCACCAGCACCTTCTTGGGGCCATTCTCGATGGCGCCCTTGGCTTGGGTGTAAGCGATCTGGCGACGAACATTGGCTTCACAACCGACCGGGTGGGTGGTGGTGCAGATAAAGCCGCGAACCTTGGGTTTGATGATCATGTGTTGTCTCTTATCCGTTTGATGGATGAAATCGGGGCATAAGATACCTCATTGCGGCCCGTTATGGTGCTCTGATGTGTTGAACTGCGGGGAAACAGGCTGGGATCCGTCGCTTTATGCCGCCATGGCACACCCATTGCGCAGGGGATCTACCCCGCCATGGACCAGAGAAAAGCGACGTGAGGACCGGAATGTCGCTCCCGAAACGGGGCCGTTGTCTGACCTTGCGCCATGTACTAGTGTGCAAGGAAGAGGATTCAAGGAGGAGTCTATGTCACGCATGCTGGTCATCTCTCTCGCCTGCCTGGGGCTTGCCAACGTCCCCGTTGTCCAGGCGGCTGTCTATCAATGCGCCCGCGACGGGCGGATCACCTTCAGCGACATCCCCTGTAGCAGCGACGCCAAACCCATGGCACTCAATGTCTATACCCCCTCCCCCGAGGCAGTGGAGCAGGCGGCCAACCAGACCCGGGAGATAGAGCAGAGCCTGGCGAACGGCCAGAAACAACGCCAGGCCGAGGCGCTGCGCACCGAGATCGAGGCCAAAAAGCAGAAGATGAACAACGAGATGACCCAGATCACGGAGAACAAGGCAAGATCCCGCAATGTCTCGGCAGAGATGCAGTCGGTCACTACCCGATATCAGAAAGAGATTGAGTCCCTGAACCAGAAACTCTCCACCTTGCAGGCAAAATAAACACGCCCTGTTTCGGGACAGAAAATATACCTAAGCGGCAATGTCGTCACGGGTTCACACATGCCGCACATCCAGAACATCACACCCTTGGCCGTTTATTTCTCACACCAGAGGATCAGATAGCGGCTATTTCCAGATCCCCGCCTCCACCTATTTCACTGTGCCCATATAAGACTCATTAAATCCCCATGTAGGCCACATGGCGCGCCACTGGGTTCATATGAAGGCGATATATAGAATAGTCAGTGCCAAAAGAGGCGCCTTCATGCCAATATTCCCTAGGGAAGGTGCGAATAAGCGGGGAAATTCTTCTCGGCTGACTCAGTCATTTCATTTTTTCAGTTTGAGCCGATCT